>CAYPUO010000250.1:0-5315 GCA_964413775.1 uncultured archaeon | reverse complement strand
TCTTCACATACCACATATATGTCCCAGCAGGAGTGCTCCTAGACTTAGCCCTTATGTACTCATACAACTCAGGCTGATTCGGAGGACGAATCTCAAAGGCAACCCCACCTAATGACGTTGCAAGATTCTTGATATGCCTCAGAACAGCATCAGCATACTTGCAGTCCGAGAGGTACAGCTCTCCGACTTCAATGTAGTCTTCTTCAGACCACATATAGTAGAATGTACCAACAGGTTCACTACCATCCTCGACAAGACAGAATGTGAACGCTTCATTCCTGCGTTTGCACTCATCAAACGCGTGATATTCGAAGTCCTCCTGTCCGAGCCCCTTCAGCCACGTCCGTTTTGGATAATGACCCTTGCGAAACTCTAGCCACTCTGGAAAGCTCTCCGGGTCAGTCTTTCGAATGCATATGACCTCACGTTGGCCTTCAGGTAGATCTGGAATTAGGGAGGGAGCAATGTAAAATCCAGATTCCATTGGAACCGCATATTCATAGCCTAGTTCTCGATAGAAATAAGGAATGCCTGCAACTGCCTGAAAGACCGGCTTGATCTCATCTGCTCGCTCATCGTAGGCTGCGTTTATCGCTTTCATAAGACCCTGGTGCCGATATTGCTCGCGGGTGCCGACAACCTCCATTTGAATCATTGGGATCTCCAGTCCATCGAGAAGCCAGATGCCAGGCAATTGGATAGCATACGAAACAATCTTACCAGTCTTTGTATCTTCGACTACGAAGATGTCATCAAATGTCATCCGCGGGTGTTTCTCAAACCAAGGAGCAGTACTTCTCATGATATCTTCGGAATGGACCGCCTTAAGAAGGTCTAGAGCACCGGGGACATCCTCACGAGTTGCATTTCTCAGGACCAGCCCCTTGCCCAACTCGTGAGATTTCATGGAACCCCATTTGGGATACCGTCTTATAGTGCTTGGCATGACTGCTAGCGTTGGCGGTCCAGTAGTCCGATAGGAGGAAAAGCGCATGCCTCTCGCGCATACGGCTGTACCAATATGCGAGTCTAGAACTTCAGGAGGCCATCTCCTGAGGGTATCAGAGATGAAATCAACAGGTATGGCAAGCGGGATACGGGCCGAATCTAGGGAATCAGATGAAACTCCTGTCAGATAACTGATGCCGCATTCTCATTGGGATTATTTGAATACTAATGTTTGTCGGAGGTTTTCTGTACACGGTATTTGGAAACCCACAGAAGCAATGTACTGTCGTCAAGAAAAGCTGATCTAAAACGGTCGATTCTCGTTCAGTACCATCCGTTCTGGTAGGGGATAGACAATGGTAGGCGAGCTGATTCTAGAGTCAGGCCAGAGAATACATGCGTGAAGCGAAAGGAACTTATTCTCATCGAACCATAACTCTCAACGGGGTGGATCGTCTGAAGAGGAAGATTGCGGGCCTATCGTTCTGTGCTCTTTTCCTCATGATATTGCCCGTTTTATCGGTGCCCTTGGCTGGAGCACAACAAGTGACCTCATTTCAACAAGGGCCTTACCTGAATCATGTCCAATATGATGTCATTGAATCGATGGATGATCAGGTTCTAGCCCTGCAGAGTGGGGCAATCGACTTGATCGGAACGCCAATCGACCCAGCCGCGTATGCAACTCTGCAACAGGGGGAGAACATTGAGATACAGTCTACTCCTCGCAATGGGGTTGACGTCTTCTACTTCAACTGCGCGAAATATCCCTACAATATAACCGCCTTTCGAAGGGCGGTTGCCTTCGCGCTTGACAAGGACAAGATTGCCGATCAGTTATGGGAAGGTTTTGCGACGCCACAGGACAGTCCAATACCGCGAGGAGACTACTTCTCTGCTGAGGGCCTCCTTAACTTCTCCTATTATGAGCCCAATGTGGAACTGGGCAGCCATTTGCTCAATGCGGCAGGCTTTGCTGACGTCAATGGCGATGGCATACGTGAAGCTCCGAACGGGAATGAATTCCATATGACCATCGAGGTCCCAAGTAACCTGCCGCTATTGAATGAAACAGGACAGATACTGGCTGATGCCTGCACTGCACTTGGCATTAATGCGACTTCTGTGCCTACCGACTACTACGAGATCCTCAATAGTATCTACTTTAACGTGGACTTTGACTGCATATTGATACCTTTGAGCTACGGGTCTGACGATGCCTATCAGTTTGCCCTCGATTACTACCCTCCGAATCCATCTCCACCGTCGGAGCGGGCTCCAATATGGGACAACGGAACCTTTGAGACATGGAGGTCCCAAGTGCTTACATCCACGGACTATCAGAAAGTCTACGAAGCAGCTATCATGATGCAACAAGTCTGGGTCTATCAATGCCCGGGAATTGTATGCTGTCAGAACCAGATACTATCAGCGTTTCGGACAGACAGGTTTGGGGGTTTTGTGAACTCAAACCAGGCTGGAATCCCGTGCTACTGGACAAACCTGAATACACACTTGTTAGCTGGAGAAGATCATCTTGGGGGGACACTCAAGATTAGCCTGCCAGTTGATGTAGACACATTCAACTTCATGACGACCACATCAGACTATACAAGGCAAGTCCTTGAGAACACATATGATAGCCTGATGAAACAAGCACCCGATGGATCCGAGATTTTCTGGCTCGCGGAGTCCTATACGGTCAAGACTCATCTTGATGACCCTGAATTGCCAGCTTGGCACGAGAGATTCACCTTCCAGATAAGACAAGACGCGTCTTGGACCGACGGGACGCCTCTAACGGCGGAGGACGTTGCATACTCGCTCAACTACTACCGAGAGGCACAAGGAAATCCATATGGACTCGGCCTTTCCAGCATGGTGGCTGCATATGCACCTACCAACTATTCGGTCGTGGTCGAATTTGAGCATCAATCATACTGGTATCTCCATGCTATTGCGTATCTGCCAGTCATCCCGAAGCATGTCTTTCAAAACATCGGACTCAACGGCTGGAACACTTGGAATCCCAATCCATCAGAGGAGTCGTGGGTCACTTCTGGGTCCTTCGTCATATCTTCGCATAGTGTTAACGAGGCCATTGACCTGACCTATAATCCAACCTTCTTCCTTGGAATACCTAATCACCCGAACGACACGACACCGGTTGGTGACAGCACCACCACAGGCAACACACCACCCATTACTGTAGACGGCATCTCCCGTCTTGCTCTCTTAAGCTACTTCATTACAATATCATCAATAGTCGTTGTTGCTGTCGTCCTCATAAAGTGGAGGAGCGAAAAGCCTGTGATGTTTTCGTGATTCCAACGCAGGGGAAATGCGCCGCGATGCATCCAGTCTTGTATTCAGATTGACTACATTGATTGGTAAGACAATAGAGAAACTGCAGAGCTGTTGCACACACCAGCTAAAGGATGACTGCTTCTAAGCAGCGATAAGCCCGTTTCTTGCCTGTACGAACTCATCCTAGTCGATTTAACCATAGAAGCCGTTCCTCCTGAGATAAAACTGCAGCCAGCACCCTGATAGATGTCCTTCGGATTTGTGTGGTCTTTAGGAGTGACCAAAGCAACAAAGAATCAGGGTGCTTGACTTGAAAAGATGTCAGAATACAGGATTAGAATATGGGAGCTGCGACTGCCTGAACTGCAGACCTTGGATCTGGAGTTACAGGGGACTGCTCGATCAATGTAAGACAATCAACGACTTGGCGAAGAAGTTTGAAGAGGCATGGGCATACTTCAAGGCGCTTGATGATGGAGGGTTTGTAATGCGTGGGCGTATCGAGGATGGATTCATCCAACTTGTTCCGCCAAAGAGACCTGGGTTCTATTGGATGCGCTGTGAGGACTGCGGCTCCATGTTCGAAGCGCGGAAGGGATCCACACTCTACAGCTGTCCAATGTGTGCTCATAACATAGGAACCGAGAGCATGAGCTACTAGAAACAGATAGTGAGATATGCCGTCTACTTCCGATAGTAGTAGACGGCAGAGAGAATCACGATAGCGGTGCAACATCCACAAAATTCAATGAGTGTCAAAGCTACGTCAACATGATAGTCAAAGGCAGAAGCTACCACAAGAAACAATGGGAGCAGATAGAGCATGGAAACAAATCCATTCCTACCCGATTTGTCCAGAATTTGCGTTGACCGTTCATCCTGAAAGCGCTGTTTGTAGACAAGAAACACCATCATCAGACCTATGAAAACGAAATCTCCAGCCATGATTGCTGTGATATCCGGTGGACCGACATGAAAAACGAAATTTGAAATTATCATTGCTAGAGTGAAAGAGAAGACCAATACTATAAGGCACACAAGAAGATCCCTGTTTGGAAATCGTTTTCCATCTTCTGTCAATCCTACTAGACCTCCAATTGTGTAAAGTCTACTTTACGTATAGTTTACTTTACATATATTGCTTTCGGCATGTTGAGCTAACTTCGATGAGTGCATGCGCCACACTGACAATGCGAACTACTTGTGCATACCGAGCGGCTAGCCTCATGGGCAGTCCAAACGATAGTTGAATTTCCGTTTCCGTTTTCCCACCCAGTGGTGCCATTTGGTGCAGAAACTATTTTCGATAATAGTAGACTGCAGAGAGAATGGCAAGAACCAGCGAACACAAAAAGGATCCGTTGAGAAGAGGTACGATTTCGACAGAGGATCCCACCAGAGTCTCAATCTCAAAGATGAAAGGAAGCACAAATGCCGCCATGAATACGAAGCCATTCCGAGCGGATTTATCCAGAATTCGTGCAGACCTTTCATCCTGAAAACGTTGTCTGTAGATAAGAAGTATAAGAATGAGAAGAATCATGTACGCATCCAAAGCTCCGCCAACCATGAACGATTCCACTGAATAACTGCCAATCATGGCCATTACCCACAACATGGCCAGCATAGCAGGAATGAATGCAGCAACTATAATGCAAAATCCTCTGAGAAGTGCCCTGTTAGAAAAACGCCAAGGTTCCTTTGCCACCAATGATTACCTTCTGTAAATGTAAAGTCTACTTTACGTATAGTTTACTTTACGTGTAAACCTGACGCCGATAAAATCCGGTGCCCAGAGATTCTATCAGAACCCAGCGTTGTGGGAAACTGGTCGAATGCATTCAGGACCGTTATTCCTTGGCGAATCAACGTAGCTAGAAACCTCAAATGCTTCCATCGGAGAGGAAGGAAATGGCATCAGTACTTGATTCAAGACTTCAGCAGGAGTAATGCCCATGTTGAGCCAGACTTCCTCTAGGGATGGTGGCAATATTACTGGCATCCGACTATGAATCGGAGCCATGATCTCGTTGGCCACGGTGGTCACAATGGTGCAGCTC
>CAYPUO010000249.1:0-5349 GCA_964413775.1 uncultured archaeon | reverse complement strand
GTCTTGTACCTTCGATATCATCTTCCTCTTGTTTTCCAAGGAGAAGGAGTACAATTCATCAGAATAGAGATTGGGCCAATGGAATTCATTCGTGCTGCGCTTCCAGATATACAGAGTGTCATTAGCAACGCCTAGATGGCAGTCGATGCCCTTTCCAGTCAAGTGCTTCAGTGATTTCTGAATCTCTCTCTCAACCGCTTCTTTCTGCTGACGGATGTCCCGAGCAAGGCTTCTCAACCATTTTGGCCCAGATGAATGGTAGGGATATAGCTCTATGAACAGGACATTCTGCGAAGTCTTTGTGCTCAGGATAGCTCGTTCAATGGACCTAGCCATGGCTTTTGGAGTCCTTGTCTTGGGGTCCTTGAGCTCGCTGAAGAAATCATAGGTTTCATGAAAAGATACTCTATGATATGCTGCTGTCTTGGCAAGTTCGCCCTCATGCTTTCTGCGTGACCTTTCTTGTGTGATTAGCCACCTGAGGAATGACGGCATTGTCTGGTTGGCTTTCCATGTCCACACTGTTCTTGTTGATATTCCAAACAGCTCAGCAATCTCATCATAGGATGAATCATCAATGCAGCCGCTTCGCTGTGCTTCTTTGAACTTGGAGTACAGAATGGCTGCAAGCAGACCTTTCGAAAAGGATTCGGATTCTGTAGCATGCGGATTATTCCTCAAATATGCTATAATCTCTGAGGATGAGATCTCTCTTAGACCATTCAACTCCTTCTTCTCCCTCGCTCCTTCGAATCTCCTAATCATCCTAGGGACAGCAATCTGATTCCTCCACTTGCTGATTCTTTGCTGCGGGACTCCAAGGTAGTCTGCAAGTTCTTTCTGAGTCATGTTATCTGCTTCCCCAGAATCAATCATTTCTCGAAGGAGGAGGTATGCCACAGAGAACTCATACTCTCTGCCATAGTTCCTAAACTCTCGAACTGACTGATCACGTTCAATCGCTCTGTCCAAGTCATCCTTTGTTCGAAGGATAGGGAATTGTGGCTCATGCGAGAGCGGAGATCTATTCATTGCATGAGAAGAATGGAGATTCAAAAGCTTCTCACGAATCCAAGATTCCACACGGTGGAGTTGTTCAATCTGTTTCCCAGACAGGTGACGAAGCAGGTAGTCTGCGTCTGACTCTATGATTCGAGATTCAATAGGTGAATCCGGCTTTATCTTATTCTCAGCCAAAATGGGGGCAGACCGGAAAGCTTCAATCTTCGACTTCGCTATCTCCTCAATAACCGGCGGATAGCTTGCACCTCTGAGCCATTCACATATCAAGCTCTCATGTACCTGAAACCTGAAACTCATCTCTCTGACTTGGTTCATATCGAAAAGAGCTTCTCCGTTCCTCAGGATATAGCCAATCTTACCCTTCCTCCACATAGAATGTACTTCAACCCAAGCCTCAAGAATCTGTCTATCTTCGTCGCCCATACCTGGATTCTCTGCAAGATACTCTATAAGTTCCTCCTTCGATTGCGGGTAGAACTGCTCGATATAGGTTCGCATGCCCTCCATCCATGCCCATCTCCCTTCGTGATGTGCCACTTCCCTTATTGCCATCGGCAGGTTATCGTAGTCTGCCCAACTATTAGCAGTTTCAGAGCTAATGTCAAGCTCATCGGCCACCTTCTTGACCGCTTCCTCCTCGTCTAGCCCTCCCTCAATCTCCTCACGCAGACGCATTCGATAGTTGAGATATTGAGCAATCTCCTCCTTGGTTTCTTCGTCCTCCAGAAGATGTTCTAGGTTGTGCTTCTCGACAAGTCGTTCAAAGTCCTCTTCCGTCTGGATTTCGGATCTTATCGCCTTCCGAAACTCCTCTTTCTCCGTTTCTTTTAAATCCTCAAACTCTCTGTCTGACTGTTTCTCAAACTCCTCTCGTGTCATTTCTCTAGTCTGTTCTTCGGGAAAGAAACTTGGGCTTCTGTAGCCTCGTGGAAACATGGGAGATGGCTTTGAGTCATCCTCCATCCTTTCATCGGCATCGCTACTGGCTGATCCGTCATCGAGGCTCTCTCTTGTTGTGCTCTGCGCGTTCTCATTTAGGCCCTCATTCTTTGATGTGCTCCGCTCAATTCGCTTATGATTATCCTCATGTTCCTTAGCATCCTCTCTTTGCTCAGATTGTGTTTCATGCATAGCACTCCCCTCATGGCTCTCATTTTCGTTTTCTTGCCGAAGCTCTGAAGATGGTGTGGATTCAGGACTGGGAGCATCAGTTCTCAGGTGTTCCTCTTCCGAAATATCTGAAGTCCTCTCTTGGCGCTCCGATTGTGTCTCTTCCGATTCATAGGCACTCTGAATGGATTGTTCAATAGACTGGTCTGGAGATTCATCCTCTATCGAGCTTTTCTCCTCTATCTTCTCTTCGGATTGCTCTCCATCCTTAGTTTCCGCGACGTACATTTGAGAGCTCCCGTCATCATAGGAAGAGCACTCTTCTTCTGTTTCGATGTTTCCTTCTGAATCACTCTTCTTCTCCTTTGCGTCCGTTTCGATCTTCTCATCGAGATTGCTCTCATCGCCCAATTCTTTCTCAACATCCTCAACGAACCGCTCCTGCCATCGTTCTCTCAGCTCGTCTGGATCAACACCATGTTCTTCTAGCGTTTCCGCGACCCGCTTCTCAAGACCATCATATTCATCCCAATCAGTGGTTTCATCTTCTTCTTCTCGGACTTCCTGCGACTCCTGCTCTTTATGCTCCAGTTCCTTTCGCAACTCATCTTCTTCATATTCTGCCGCCCTGCCCTCATCTTGCAGGTCTGATTCGGGCTCTGCCTTCTCAGTTTCCAGTTCGCAGTCTGCCTCGTTCGCATGCTCAGTCTCTTGTTCTATCTCAGCCTGCTCATTTTGCTCCTGCTCTCTGTCTTGTTTCTGCTCCTCTGTAGCAGCTTCTGTCTCTTTGGCACGTGTCTCCTCCTCAGGGATTGCCTCGCTCTCTTCGGATTCCGCTTCGCTTCTCTCTCGCTCATCCAGTTCTTCTGTATGCTCCTTTACAATCTCCGATATTTTCCGCTGGAACTCGTACTCCCTGATGCACTCTGACAGTTCCCGGTCTTGCTCTTCCGACTCATTCTGCTCTCTATGCTCATCGTGCTCTCGTCGTCTTCCGCCCTCACCTCGCTCCATCTCATCCACTCTCGTGTGCCTGACGAGTGATCTCAGAGGTCAGACGGGCGAGGATATCATCTCCACTACTCTCACAGTAGTGGTCAGTGATACGCTCCGCAAGACGTATGGCTGTGCTCAGCTTTCCGTCCTCCAGCTCCCGGACGACCTTGAGGAGGACCCTGGCAAGCTCCCTGACAGACTCCTCTGTTCCCTGTCCAAGATGGCTCTTGCAGAATGCATCGAAGTCCTTGTTTGCCCAGAACTTCTCGAACTCTGCACGACTAACAGGGTCTTCTCTCTCACTGGGCTTTGCATGGCCGACCAGCCGGTCTATGAGCCCTGCTGGAAGAGGCTCTGATGCAGAGAGCTCAGGGTGTTCCTGAAAGAACTTGCTCATGTGCTCTCGGACATCGCTGTCAGAACGGCGACCTCCACGCAACTTGCCCTTGATGTAGAATGATAGGGGCAGGATTCTGACGTTCTTTGGCTCGCCCTCTCGCTCCAGGTACACGACAGCCTCTCCTCGCTGCATACCCCTGATGTGCTGCATCTGGGCATCAGTGCATCCGACGTGGCTCCCGAGCATCTCCATGGTCCTCCGGTCCTCCTTCAGCCGGTGCAGGATGACATTCACGGGGAGCTTGACCACCTCGTCAACCAGGCTGCTCGGCAGCTGGTCGATGACAGTCAGTCCGAGCCCTGTCCCGCCAAGCACACGCAGCATCTCGATGAAGGTGCTGACAGCCTGCTGCCTCGCACCTGAGTTTGCCGCACCCTCAAGGTCCGTCTTGCCAAGGATGTAGTGGGCCTCTTCAAGGACCAGCAGGTTCTCGACTCCATCCGAAGGATTGGCAAGCTTGTATTCGCTGATCGCGGCAGTCAACATGCCCATGAGGAGGACCTTGTCGCTCTGGGACAGGTTATCCATCTCAATGATTGTTGGGTGGGCAAGCAGTTCTGGGATGGTCAGCCCATTCCTGGTGTTGAACATCTGGACAAGTGCGGGCTTTCTGAGCAGGCTCTTGACCCGGGCGACGAGCGCCCCGTAGAAGTTGCGGTTCACCTCCTCCGCGTAGTTGAGGCCCTCTCCGAACTGGATGACCCCCTCTACAATGTCCTCGAAGAGGATTGGCCTGCCCTTTGTCTCGTTCTCGAGGTCCCAGCCGCAGTTCTCGTAGATGATGTGCACCCAGTCCTCGACGTGCATTGATATGACCTTGTCATTCGGCATCCAGAGGGTGAGCACCTGAACGACCCTGTCCACCCACTTCGAGAGCTTTACATTCGGCGGCGGGTCCCAGAAGTTCAGTTTCAGCAGGGCTGTGTTACCGTCACCTGCGGTGAAGTCCCGCAGGTCTGGGAAGATGTCCATGAGCATACGCCACTCGTAGGCCTTTGAGGGGATGAGGACTACTGGGTTCACACCCTGTGCAATAGCCTGCCCATTGATACTGATAGCAGTGTAGGTCTTCCCGGACTGGGTCGTGCCAAGGATCTCAAGGTGGCTGCCATAGTACCTGATCTCCGACGTGACATAGGAGTTCTCAATCGGCTTTCCACTCTCGCTGATGGGATTACCATAGAATATCTGCTCAATACGCGACTTCCACTGCACGGAAGTCGGTACATTGCACTGGAGCTTGCATCTCTGCTCTGAGTCGCGTTGCTCAGCTGCTGATGTTGTTGTGCCTGATGAGAACCGCTCGCGGGAGGTGACGCGGATTCCGAGGCCTGTCTTGGGGACGATGAGGTAGCCCGCCGCCTCTGAGGGCGTGAGCGTGGAACCCGAGCCGATGGGCAGCCCAGAGAAGAGTCGGTCTAGCTCCCCCTGGTGGCGATGGTACCGTGACTCGAAGTCCTCGCCGTCAACGTCCGGTCTGAGGGCTCCTGCGATGGCTCCCGCAAGCCGCCGTGCATCAAGGTCTGCCACCGCAATATCCTTGCCCCACGATGCAGCGACTACTCGTGTATCACAGGCGTGCCCGCCCGATAACCGCTCAAGTCGCCTCTTCAGCAGGTCTGACTTCCGCATTGCCTTGGCATCGACAATGCGCTTGGACTCCTGTCGCTCTCCAGAGAAGAGCCCGACCTCTCCTTGGTGACGGTGGTCTCTGCCGCCTCAACGGCGCGTCTGTAGTCTGACTGTATGGAGCGGACTTCGGAGTCGCCTATCTTTCGGGGGACGATAGACACCTGAAAGATGCCGCGGTGAAGCTCCGG
>CAYPUO010000248.1:0-5351 GCA_964413775.1 uncultured archaeon | reverse complement strand
GTAGTGATGAGCTCGGTCTTGACAAAACGAAGCGCAAGGTTCTTTACTGCACCAGTGTTCACTCGATACGGATGGGTACTTCGTATCCTTCTGGACATTGAAGTGTGTTTCATGATCCAGCTTGAAGACCCATCCACTCCTTTAACCCGTGTAATGCCAAACTACTGTACACTGAGAAACATTGATAACATATCACTCCTAATTTACCACTCTACAGGGTGGTGTTTGTCGTGTCAGTCAGTGAAACAACGCTGAAAGCATTGAAGGAACTCGGGTTCACTGAATATGAGATACACGCATATGTGACACTTGTAGATGGTGGGCAGATGGCTGCATCTGAAATCAGCTCGAAGTCAGGAGTGCCCTTCTCTAGGATTTATGATGTGCTCTCTCGCCTGGAGGAGAAGGGATTCCTTCAGGTTCAGAGGGGAAGACCAACTCGCTATGTAGCTCGAGCGCCTGCCGAGGTTGTCCGGCTCATCAAGCTGGCATGGGAAGAGAAGCTGGAAGATTCTAGTAAGGCTGTGCTTGAGGAACTCCAGCCCCGATTTGAGCGCGAAACACCTGCTACTACTCGTGATGTCTGGCTCTTGCATGGACGAGCATCAATCCTGGCAAAGGCACTGGAGATGATTGACGACGCGAAAGAAGAGATTCTCCTTAGCCTTCCAAGTCTAGACATGAGTACTGCCACTGACGACGAGACCACAGAGGATATGACTGCAATTGTAGACTCTGTCCTAAGCAAGCATAAGAACGCGAAGACGTATGTCCTCACATCCTCAGTGCCCAAAGCACTGATAAATATGATTCCACCCGGGATTGAAATCAGGTGTCGACCTGCTTTCGGGGCGGGCTTAGTTGTCGACAGACGAGAAACGCTAATCATGCTTCCTAGCAACGATTCCAAAAGCGGGCTCCTTGGTGTTTTCAGCTCAGCCCAAGTATTCGCCAATATGGCAAGTAGCTACTTCGACAGTCTATGGAAAGAGAGCAGCCCAGTCTAGGACCGCCGTCTAGACTGAAGGTGTCGAAGAAAAAGGTGGCTACTTAAATCCGGATTTCATGACTAGTTTTTGATAGTACTAACCATTAACACATTGCTGCGATGTTGAAGAGATGGTAATTGAACAAGGAGTTGAAAAGCAAGTGGCGGATCCAGAGAAATCAAACTACTACCCGAAACTGAGCCATTCTGCGCAGGCGCTTCTGAAAATACTCAAACAACTTCAGCAGAAGCAGAGTCCTAATCTCTTCCAGCCTGACCCTCAAGTCACAGAACTTCAAAAGATGGTTTCCACATATAAGGGCTCAATTACCACGGCTACTGAAAGGCGCCTCCAACGGATTATAGACAGAGGAGGTGTGTCCATCATCACGCAGGACGACCTCATGGGAATAATCCGAAGTCTATGGAAGAACAACATCTCACGCATGAATGTAACTGAACTAAAGGTCCTTGAAGAGACACTAAAGGAGCCAGAAGCTAATATCAGTGAACTAGCAAGCAGAATCAAACAGAGTTATTCCAAGACACGACGCGCGGTTGAGCACCTTCGTACGACAGGCATTCTGAAGCGAGAAGGGAGACTCGATGCCGCACAGATGGGCCTCGACCGACTCCTCATTATAATGGAAAACCCATCAGGAGTACTGAATAGTCCTTATTTCACAAGATTTCTATTCTCAGATGGTGCAGTTCCGAGGGTCTTCATAAAGGGTCTTATACCAAGTGCCAGGCGCAAAGACTTCATGCAGACTGTAAGGGCGCTGAGAACCGTTTCGGACAGTACCTCAGTCTGGGCCTTATCAAGCGGAGAACCACGGTTCGGAAGGACCTCATATTATAACCGCTCAAGGAAGGAGTTTGAGTTTGACCCACTTCATTTTCGACTGCTGCTTCGCAATGGGGGAGAAGAGCTAGTGGTAGGTAGCTTCTCGATATCACAAATCCAGTTTCCAAAGAGGTTCAATGCATCCGACATCAAGATTATTGAGCAACTCATTCAGGACTTCGATACAACCGCGCAACAGATTGTCGAGAGAACGCGAGTTTCTGAGTCCACAGCATTTCGTAGACGACAGCGGATTATCGGAGACCAGATTGTCCGACCGAGACCCAAGATTATCATTCCGAGTCTTTCGGATCATGTGGTAGGGATTTTCAGTGCGGATGCTGCCAGCAGAATCATTGATGCTTGGGCCAGACTCCCCCTGACATATGTTTCGCAGGTCACCAATCTCGAGGACACAAGACAGAAGAAGATAGTCTTCGCAACCACGCTCCCGACAGGTACAGCACCAAGCCTCATAGATGTACTTGAATCTGAGATGTCACGCGTAGATGACTATCAAGCACACCAGATACATTCAGGGACTCAAACACATCTGCCTGTGTCAGCGCTCTATGATACTAAGGAAAAGAAATGGATTTTCAATACATCTTACTTCGATGTGAGGAGCTACAGTAGTTGTCGAAAAGAAGCAGACAGGAAGAACATACTACTTGACCTTGCGTAGTCACAGTCCGCAACTCATATCTGATGTCCTGCGTGTCTTATGTGCAAGATGGTTGAGATAATCTTTCTAGGAACTGGAGGCTCAATCCCTACAGAGGAGAGAAGGCATCCGGCCGTCCTATTAAGACATCAGGCATACAACATTCTTTTCGATGCAGGCGAAAGCGTCCAGATGCGGGTGGAGCCTTATGGAATAAATCGGAAGATGGCCATCTTCTGTAGTCACATACATCCAGACCATACTCTTGGGATAGCAGGTCTGTTGCTTCGATTCTCACTACTCGGTAGGCTGAAACCTCTTGATATCTTCGGACCGAAAGACCTCATCCCCTGGGTAAAAATGGCTCAAGACAGCATCCATCTCGGAACCACTTTTCCAACAACAGTATATGGCATTGAGGGAGAGTACGAATGGACACAGGGCGATGCAACAGTACGGTCTTTCGAGGTCTCTCACAGGGGCATGGCACTCGGGTACGAATTTAAATACGCACGACCGACGGGCAAGTTCCTCCCTGAGAGAGCAAAGGAGCTGGGAATACCGAAGGGAGCCTTGTGGGGGAAGCTAGCTGCTGGAGAAACCATAACTCTCGAAGACGGGACACAAGTGGAGTCACAGGATGTGACGCTGCCTGCGGATAAGGGGATTAAGGTAGTATACTCCGGAGATACTCGCCCATGTGATAATGTGCGAGCAGCAGCGAAGAGTGCAGATGTGCTCATTCATGAGGCGATGTATACAGAAGAACACTCGCAGCTCGCCGATGAAAGGGGACATTCAACCGCAAGGCAAGCGGCGGAGTTAGCTGCAGAAGCGGGAGTTAGACTCTTGGTGTTGACACACTATAGCCCGAGATATGAAAATGGCGATGATATCCTTCAAGAAGCAAAAGAACTCTTCGAGAATGTCATTATCGCAAAGGACCTGATGCACATAACTCTCTCAAGCAAGGGAAACATCCAAGTATCATATCACGATGAACTAACGGAGTAGCTTGAGTGTTTTCAATGGATATCGCATTACCATGCGTTTCGTTATGCCAAGCCGAACCTTTGATACGGACCGAGTGCCGAGTGCAAAGTCAATCATGAGATCCTGCAGGATAGGGTCATGCTCTGCAAGCTCACAGATGAGCTCGACATTGCGATACGATTTATAGACAACACTCGATACGAAGTTTGTAGCGCTGAACTCAGTCTTGAGCTCTCTCTTGAGCCTCTTTTCATATCCCCGAATAAGTCGATAGTCTTTGTTTCTGACAACTTCAGAGGCTACCTGTCCAGCTATGATTCCTGACTTTATAGCATAGTAGATGCCCTCTCCAGTAACAGGCGACGCAAGGCCAGCAGCATCACCTACCAGCATGATCCGTCTTGTCGTTAGTGGTCCATCGAACTTGGCTAGTGAAACCCTGTGTGCGCGTACTCTGTCGATGTCCAGAACTATATCCTTCTCTCGTTCAAAACGCTCAACGAACTTCTTCCAGGCGTCCCGGATGTTTTGGACTCCATACTTCAATGTGTAGCCAATACCAAGGCTGATTTCATTTCGTTTTGGAAAACACCAGCCGTACCCATGTTCCATTATCCAAGGATATATCTCAATTGCCAGATGACCACCGGTGCCTTCTGAAGACAAGACTCTTTGTATCTCAGCTGCAGGTAGTGCGATGTCAGCAGCAATGCAGAGCGCGACTCGGTTTCCGGGCCACCTTTCTCTTAGGCCAACCGCACGTCCAATTGTGCTATTGACTCCGTCTGCACCTACAAGCATCCGCCCTTTGTATGAGTCACCTGAAGTTAGTACGCGAATGCCTTTCTTCAGTTGATCAACTGCAAATACATTGGCCCCGTCGATAATCTCTACCCCTGCAGACCTAGCTCTGTCAAGTAGCAGACTATCGAATTCATTTCTTTTTATGAGGTAGCCCTTGGTATCATCCCTGACAATAGTCAGCTTTCGGCCTAATGGTGCATGTACTAAGGCGCAGTGTATTTCATGTTGAACTACTGGCTGTATCTGAAAGTCAAGTACTTCAGTCACACGCGCGCTCAGAGCACCACCACAGAGCTTCTTCCGCGGAACACACTCTCTCTCAAGCAGGAGAACATCTAGCCCCTGAGATGCTGCTTTGCGGGCACACATAGAGCCTGCAGGTCCTCCACCAATGACAATCAGGTCATACACGAAGTCTCTCTCCGAAAGAAACACTTAGTTTATGTCAACATGGTTAAATTGGTCTTTTCTTTTGATGGTTTCTGAGGGAAAAGCGGTGACAGAGAAGACCAGAGTGTGCATTATCGCAACGGGCGGGACCATTGCTAGCGTTAAGGATGAAGGTACTCAATCACTTAGACCAGGTCTGACGCTTGATCAGCTGCTCTCTACCCTTCCAAAAGGGATGAGCGATATTGAGGTGATTGAAAGAAACCTTATGCAGAAGGACTCTGCAAACTTGCAGCCGCATCACTGGCAGGAGATTGCTTCGCAGATAAAGAGCGTCAGTGAAGAGATTCCGAATCTCAGCGGTGTTGTGGTAACGCATGGAACGGACACTATGGTCTACTCGGCTTCGGCAATCAGTTTCATGGTACAGAGTTTTGGAATACCAATTGTCTTTACAGGCTCTCAAATTCCAGCGTCCCTTCCGTGGTCGGATGGACCCAGGAACCTCATCGATGCAATTCGAGTCGCAGCAACATCTGACCTTGGAGAAACCTGCATTGTATTCAATGGGGAAATTCATCGTGCCACGAGAGCAAAGAAGACACGTGCAAACACATATGATGCCTTTGATTCGATGGATCCACGGCCTCTAGGCAGCTTGGCTA
>CAYPUO010000247.1:0-5361 GCA_964413775.1 uncultured archaeon | reverse complement strand
GGTCTCGACGGTCCATTCTTCTGGGAAGTCGGCAGAACAAACGACGCTGAGGCACAGCTTGACATTATGGGACTGAGTGAAAAGAAGATTAAGGGTGCGACAGTCAACCTGACTGCTCTGCGGGCTGACCTGCTTGCATTGCCTGAGATAGAGGAGATTCAGATTGAAATAGCTAAGGAGAACATGAACGATCCATTCAGTATGGATGTCCTCAATCTCTATGTTGCTCCAAAGGGACCTTTCACCAATGGCAACCTGCCCATCATTGATAGAATCAAGAGTTTGACAAAGCGGAGTACCGAAATCACTCCGAACGTCACCATACTGGCGTTCGAGGAGCTCCTCGGAAGGGCAGGTGGGATGAAGTTCATGGAAATCTCTGACATACGGCCGAAGCCGTCATAGTATGCCACCTTGACAGGCACCGCTTGGCTGCACAGGTATTATAAGATGCGTTCTATCTAGTTTGTTGGTTGATTACATATGTCAGACAGCTCTGAACGGACCCCTCCGCAAGGGACCAAGTCAAAAGGCGGACTGACGACAATTCAGCTCATGACGCAGAGTATTGCACTATGGGTCAGGAATCTGAAGTCCTACATAATCATGGTGGGAATGATCGTAGCGCTGCTGACTACACTTGAAGCCACCGTAGGGTATTTCCTCTTTCAATCATTCGACGCATTACTCATTGCTGATGACATACAGTCATATCTTACTCTAATAGCAAACGCGGCTCTCTCCCCAGGCATGGTTGGCCCATCATTCATATTGCGCACTGGCGTATCACTAATCTTTCTACTGCTGAGCCTGGTTGTCAGTGCTATTGTGACTGGCAGTGCAATCAAGTTCGCCTTCGATGACATCCGTGGAGAGAATCCTAGTATTGATGCCAGTATGGCCTCAAGCCTTAACCACCTAGCACCAATGGTTGTCGTGCAGGTCGTAATTGGTGCTATCTCGGGCATACTCCTGGCGCCTGGTCTAGCGTTAATGGCATACGGATACGCAAATGATTATGTGTTAATGGTTGATGGAATTATCTGGTTCCTTGTATTGGGTGCAGTCGCCCTAGCAATCATTGTCCGTCTTGTGGCTGCGCCGGTCTTCATCATTGCAAGGAACAAAAGTGTTAATGACAGCCTCAATAACTCATTCGAGCTTACTAGGGGGCACTTCTGGCACGTATGCTTCGGGTGGGTTCTTGTAACTCTGTTTGTTATTTTCATCGACTTCTTGATTACAGCAATCATACCTTCCCCTATCAGCACTCTCTTGGACAACCTATTGCTTAGCCCCCTGATATATATCTTCTATACTGTTGTCTACGCAGATCTGGTTCTTCGACCAGGCGTGTCTGAACAGGAATGGTGGTAGTTCCCCGACCGAAGTCAGGGGACTTACCAGACCATGTCTATTTCAGGTTGTGCTTCTTCGCGAAGTCCTTCAACACGTCTTCAAGATTGGGTCTGCCAATCTCCTGTAAGTCGTATCGGACTCGAGTCGAGGGCTTGTTAATCTTAATCAGCTTACCTAAATCTATTGGAGTGCCAATGACGACTGCATCAACATCTGCTGCGTTGATTGTTTCTTCGAGTTCGTGTATCTGCTCTTCCCCATATCCCATTGCTGGAAGGACATCTTCAAGGTGGCTATACTTCTCAAAAGTATCTCTTATACTACCTACAGCAAAAGGTCTAGGGTCAACAATTATGGCTCCTGCTTTTCTTGCAGCGATATAGCCTGCGCCATATTGCATCTCTCCGTGAGTCACTGTAGGTCCATCCTCGATCACGATCACTCGTTTTCCTTTAATTATGTCAATATCACCGATACTAACTGGCGAGGCTGCATCAATAATCATGGCTTTTGGATTCGCCCACATTATGTTCTCCCTCACATACTCAACATCTTCATAGTCTGCTGTGTCAATCTTGTTGATGACAACAACATCCGCCATTCTGAGGTTGGTTTCTCCGGGATAGTAGCTTACCTCATGGCCTGGCCTATGGGGATCTGCAATTACAATAAGGAGATCTGGTTTATAGAACGGAAAGTCGTTGTTACCTCCATCCCATGTTATCACGTCTGCCTCTTTCTCAGCCTGTTCTAAGATCTTCCCATAGTCAACACCAGCATACAAGATGACTCCCATATTGATCATGGGCTCATACTCCTCTCGCTCCTCTATTGTGCAATGGTATTTGTCCATGTCTTGGAGGTTCTCATATCTCTGGGCAATCTGTGTTGTTAGGTCTGGGTCATACTGCATTGGATGCCTAATGTTTACAGGCCGGAGGCCCATGTCAACCAATATCTGGTTCACCCTCCTAGATGTCTGGCTCTTACCACAGCCAGTTCTAACTGCACATACTGCAAGCAACGGCTTGTTACTCTTTATCATGGTATTGTGGGGCCCCATGAAACGAATGTCGGCTCCGAGTGAAGTAACCCAGGCAATCTTATGGCCTACTGTTTCGTACGAGAGGTCCGAATACGCCAGTATGCATTGTTCTACCTTGAACTTGCTGATCAGTTCGGGTAGATGCTCTTCCGGATAGATCTTGATTCCATTCGGATAGAGTGAACCTGCCAGCTCGGGAGGATACATCCTATCTCCGATACCGGGTATCTGTTCTGCTGTAAAAGCAACGACTTCATAGTCTTCGTTATCTCTAAAAAACACGTTGAAGTTATGGAAGTCGCGACCTGCTGCTCCCATAATTATGACTTTCTTTCGGCTCATCTTATCCACCTTGTTGGACCGGTGTCAGACTTGGGGCTTGACCATCGTATTCTTGTTATGAAATTGTCGGTAACCCCATATTTTCTGAGGACTTCCATTTTTTGGAACAATGGTTCCATAAATACACATACTCCTTTTTCGACGCGTCCTTCACCGTCGAAAAATCGGAGATAACACAAATCATTAAATAGTACCTCTGCGAGATGGATGGGAGGTTTACAAGAGGAACCCATCCTCGAAATCTCTGTGGGGTGCGTCAGTGAAGCTTGTGGAACTTGCTCATAAGTCCATATCTATTCTCAAGAACGCCGGAGAGGAAGGTATTAGGAGCGATGAGCTAGCTGATATTCTGGGAGTTCCGAAGAGACGAGTTTATGATGTTGTTGCTGTTTTGAAGGCTCTGAACCAAGTGACAACAAACCGACGATTCAATGGCACGACCGTAATGTGGATTGACCGGTCAAAGAACTATGTTTCCAGAACCGACTATGAGGACATCAAAGGCCAGCTGGATCTTGAACGCAGCGAACGCAAGGACTTGCAGACTCAACTTGCTGAAACTAAAGAGCGTCTTCGAGTCGCCAAATCGAAACTCCGCATGGAAATTCAGCCAACTCTGGGTGCAGAGAAAACTGAATTCAATTCCACTCAGCTGCGCGTGCGATCGTTATCGAGCAAGGGATTCAAACGTGTTGCTGACTCAGGACTTGAGGTTATCATCGAAACATATGATTCTGGCATCATAGTTGATCCTAGTGAAGTTGAAGTTGATGAGAACGAAGCTCTTCTGAAGAATCTGCAGAAATTATGAGGCTTCTTCAATATGTAACGGTTGCTTGGCTCCCTCTCCGCACATTGGCCAGAGAGTCAAGAGTATCATCATCCGCATCGACGTGTCCAATTACATTGACCTGACTGAATGTTGCCATATCTTGAAGATAGATACATAATGAGTCGCCAAGAGGCATGTATGCTACGTCACCTCTTCTTACATTCTTTGTTGGCTTGAGATTACCTTTTCCAATATCTAGTGTGACTTTCATCTCTCCCCGAAGAAACGCCGCTTTTCCTTCAATTGGAATTTTGGACTTGAGTTCTTCTATTATCAATGGTGCCAAAACACGGTCCAGCTTTACAGGCAATGCTAGGTTGCCTTCAAATATGATTCTAATCGGAATCTCACTTTCACTCATGGTCAACACCTATTTAACATGAAGAGCAGTGCTCTTAAAATCTCATTTATTCATTGTCCTGAAAAAGGCTTAATTGGTTTTGACCATTTGGAAACATGGGGTGGATAGGGATTCACGATGCAAAAATAGACGTTGCATTTGTCGTTGATACGACGGGGTCGATGAAAGATGACATAAGAGCAGTAAAGGACTCGCTATTTGATATTGTTGACAAGGTTGTAGCAAAGACCGAAGGACTAGCGATTCGTTTCGGTATTGTATCGTATCGCGACCACCCTCCACAGGACCGAACATATGTAACGAGGGTGTTTGATTTTTCAGCACGCGTCAAAGAAGTACATGATGAGATTTCTAGGCTCAGACCGTCCGAGGGTGGAGATACGCCAGAAGCCGTTGCAGATGGCCTGTTTGATGCAAGAACGAAACTCTCTTGGGACAGAGACGCATACAAGGTTCTGCTCCTTGTAGGTGATGCCCCTCCGCATGGACGACTCTATAACTCATTGAGTGATGATTACTTTCCGGATGGGTGTCCAAAAGGATTCGATCCATGTAAAGAAGTCCAGAACTTGGGTAGTGACTTTGGCTCCACTGTTTTTGTGTATGTGATTGGATGTAATGCGTTGGTTGAAAAATCCTTCAAGAAGATAGCAAGCTCCATCGAGAATGGAATGTACTTCAGTCTGTCCCAAGCACACCAGCTCCCAGGACAAATCTTGAAGATTTTAGAAGGCATGAGTGATCTCATTGAAGAGGACAGAAGAGTCTTGGACTTCTATGTGTCAAACGATGGCTCCTTTGATATTGGAACAGCGGCCGCGCAACTGGGGATGGAAACTAGGCAGCTCAAGATTTGCCTATCCCGACTACTCGAGCTCGAGCGGATTCCTCGATGGCCTCGAGGTAGACCTCTTACCGCTGAGAAAATCGGCATTGCAGTCACATTGGGGGATGTCCCAGACGCTCTTATCGCAGGCCGTGCATTCAACTATAGGATTCGAGTAAACAATCCCAGTCCTTCCGTGACCAGTGTGCGCATAATTGTCACTCTTGTGACCGAGGATGGTGTTTCTGAGATAACAAATGAACAGCGTGAGATCTCTCCTCGCGATGATCGGCAGCTGGAACTCAGCTTGGTACCCATGACTGAATCGAAGGAAAAGGCAAGCTTGAAGGTCGAGGTCTACTACGGTTCTAAAGTTTTGGCCAGCAAGATATATACAACACGAGTTTACTAGGGGTATGTTACTCTTGAAGCTAAGAGCCCTCAGGGGTAGAAATCAAAGAGGATTCTCATTCGTTGATGACTCTGCGGATACTAACCAAGGCCTGGTCCAGATTCAAAGTGACTCAAAACGCGTATTCTCACTTGTTCGTAAGCACTCTCACGTGCCCAAAGACTCGATAGTCATGGACAGACGG
>CAYPUO010000246.1:0-5383 GCA_964413775.1 uncultured archaeon | reverse complement strand
TTGTAGCATTTGCCCCGACCTCAGCCATAGCCCAAGGGACTACGGAGCCAACACATGGGAACTTGGACTGGACAATGACACCAATGTCACCATTGTCCGGGTCTCTTGCTACTACTGAGAATGTACTTGGTCGAACACTAGATACTCTGGTCATTGAGAATCACGGGGAGAAGTATGATGTAATCACGCCAATATGACTACCGGTCGTGGACGGCCATCATCGGTTTTGAGCACCATACTCTCGTACCGCAATTTCAGGGACAAATGCCCGAGCACAGTTCTGACAGATTATTTCAGAGGGCACTTGGAGATATGGATACTTTGCTCCACAATATGGACAGACCACTATGACAAACTCCGAAGGAGCCTCTGTCTTCCAGCTCCTTGCCTCTAATACGTATCTTAGCATCCTGACAAAACTATCCAATGGGTTTCTAACACCAAGACTATTATCCCAGCCATATTCGACTTCGAATTCGCCGGTTCGCTCAGCCTCATTATATTCGAATATGACTGCAATTGTGTCCTGACTCCAAATCCAGGCAGCAGCAGCATGCGTTACACCGGAGCCTACCCAGACTTTGCTAATCACAGGTCGAAGAGAGGCTGAGAGAAAAGGGCGAAACTGCTTCCACATATTGGGGAGTGAATCCAGAATGTCTTGTAGCTCGCTTGTTTTCGCGTTACTGACACCGATTCTTCTCATCCAACAAGACCCGCCTTATTTCACAGTCCAGGGTCACTGTTCTAGCGCAGAGGGAAAAAAGGTTTACCAGAAACATGTTTCAGCAGCACCTCGTTTTCTGCTACTGAGGTCAACAAGAATTCAGATACACTCGCCAAGTGGCCTCCTTCAAAGGACCTAGAAATGCTCTCTGATAACAACTTCCGAAACGGACCTGCGAGATCTCATAGGAGGACTCTCTTCATATGCGCCAATGGGTATCATTGCAACTGGTCTGTACTCAGGTGGAGCGTTAAAGCCCTCTGCAACAGCCTCGTCGTCAAAAGCGCCCACCCAGCACGCGCCTAGACCATTGATGTGTATCGCAAGTAGGAGAGCATATGTAAGAGCTGCCGTGTCCTGAATGCAATAGAGGTCTCGACCACGGGCGCCATATCTCTCTGCAGACTCGGCGGGAATGGCAAAGATACCCAACAGGACCTTACATGTCAAGACTGCACTCTGAGCTCCTGCAGCAGCTGCAAGTCGCTGTATTCTATCGCGGTCCGGAACCACTACTATCCTCCATGGTTGTCGATTCCCAGCCGAAGGAGCTCTCAGAGCTGCTTCGATAATCCCGTTGATGACTTCGTCAGCTATATCCTTGTCTGTGAATCTCCTGATTGACTGCCGGGTCTTCAACAGCTCAATGCATTCTTTCTCGCTCATTCTCAATCCCTTGGACAAGTACTTGCGCCTTTCCCTGTAATAAGAGTTGCAATTCAGATTCGGAATCTAGCCAAGAACTATGACCCCGATGATACATCAGGTAAAAGGAAGGGAAT
This sequence comes from uncultured archaeon, assembly GCA_964413775.1. Taxonomy (GTDB): domain Archaea; phylum Asgardarchaeota; class Thorarchaeia; order Thorarchaeales; family Thorarchaeaceae; genus MP5-2226. Next base: position 3,874 of record CAYPUO010000246.1, on the reverse strand, counting down.
CCTTTGTCAACCTGAGGTGCCAAAAGACAAAAGAAGGGATTGGCCGCTGAGGCCAATCCGTCATCGGGACTACTTCTTCTTTTTCTTTGCCTTCTCGGCATCGAGTAGTCCTTTGAACTGTCCATCATATTTTGTTGCCATCACTGCCTTTTCGGTAGCAGTGATGAACTTGTTCTTAGCAACCGCTGAAACACCGGCCTTCCAGGCTTTCTGGTCAGCCTTTATTTTTTCACTTTTCGTGAGTTTCTGTGCCAATTTTCTGCATTCCTCTAAAGGGCAGAGAACACGTATTGCTTTTGCAACACGACATTCGTGTACTCATCAGGAAGGAATTCGAATATGAACTAACACTGTATTGTTTGCATCAGTTGCTTGATTTTCTATAGCTTGTCTTCGGAGGAAATGCTCAGATAAGATCATCCAGCCAAGTGGCGTTCTCATCAACTGCTCTCATGAAAATGCGCCCTTGGTCACTGTCGTATTTTGCCTGATGATACTTGAAGATAAAATGGTCTCTGTGAATCCCTATAATCTCAATCTTTCCAGTAGGGTGTGACATGATGTATCGAAACCTCTTGCTATGACCATTAAGCAGTTTCTTCGCACTCTCAAGAACATGATAGCCACGATAGAGTGGGACCTGGAAGTGCTCCTTGACTCGTTTCACTGGTCGACACTGAAAGACGTAATATGGATTGACTCCAATGCGCACCAAGCTATTCTGCAACGATGCCAAGGTCTCGGGATTATCGTTCACTCCTTTCAGAAGGACTGTCTGATTGTTCACCTGTACTCCTGATTTAGAGAGCTCAGACACTGCAGCAGCTGACATGTCGGTGATCTCGCGGGGATGATTGAACTGCGTGACCACATAGACGCGTCTTTGTTCTCGAGAATATGCCTTGAGAGTAGTGAGTAATCCTCTGTCGCCAAGAATCCGACTAGGGTATGTCACTGGAGTACGAGTACCAAATCTGATGAAATCCAGGTGATCGATGCCAGAAAGAACTCTCAATATCTCAGCTATACGTCGTGTAGAGAGTGTGAATGGATCTCCTCCGGTCACAAGTACATTGTTTATCTCTGTGTGGTTTTGAATATACTCTGCTGCACGCTTGATATTGCAGGTCACTTCATTACTTCGCAGCCCGACAAGACGCTTTCTAAAACAATGACGGCAATATGTGGCACATTCGCTGGTTGCTAGTAGTAGAGCAGTCTGCCTGTACTTATGCTGAAGACCGGGAATTATGGTATTCTCTCGCTCACCACTTGTATCATATGAACCGCGTCTGCTTAGCTCATGTTCAGACGGTATTGCCATCTTCCGAATGGGATCATTTGGGTCGGATTCATCAATGAGAGACATATAGTATTCAGAAACCCTGATAGGGTGTATCTTTGAAATCTTCTGCAAGACCCTTGTTTCCTCATCTGTCAGTTCTAGGATGTCATCGACAGCACTTACAGTAGTAATCATACCGTTGAGCTGTATCGAAGAATTCAGTTATGATCCCTCACATTGTCCCCTAAGACCAATAGTAATTGGTCAATGGCATTAATCTGGTTCATCCTATGCATTAGTCATTCGGGACATAATTGCCATGTTTCGTTCAACGTCTTCCCATTCTGCAATCGGGATATTCTCAGCAAGCTCAGCTTTGACTTGGTATTCATTACTGACTGCTCTGATATCCTCTTTTCTATTACTCATCTGGTGTCTACATCCTTATGCTACGAACACTGAAAGGGCTGAGTCAAGTAGGAACAATTGCCCTGTCAGTTCTTCTGATAGTGGATACAAGCTTGTTGTAATCGAGGGGTATGTAAATGAGTTGTATCCTTTCTCTTTCAATATTTCCTACTAATCGGTAGTCTATCAATAAGTAAGGAAAACCGCTTCTTATTAAGTTTCTGGATTAATAGTGCCTTTATATACTATATAAGCATTATAAGATTCGTTTTCGCCTTTTAAAGCTATAATAACCAACTTCGGTAATTGGATAACTGTGCATCTTGTAGGTTATCCTAGCAGAAAAGATCTCACACTTAGCTAGCCTTGGGGATGCTACTCATACCGGTTTCGGCATACATTAATAACTGATAGGGATAGGCTATCTTCGGTACCGGCGGGTGTTTCGTCGAATATCCATTATACATTAAGAAACATGATTGCTCAGGTTACTCTTCCAGAAACTGTCCAGGAACTGAGAGCTGGATGCAAGTGAAAAGAATCGAGAGACCCTAGATATCCATAACGCATCACACCCTCCGTAACCGGAAACAAATTCAGTCAAGTATTGAGGGGAAGTACAATATGAACAGGAAGATGGGCTTCGCTATCATAGCGGGATTACTATTATCGGGTATGCTATGTGTCACGAATACCAGCAGTTATCACCATCCCGAATTGGGAGTGAAAGGCCTCATTAATCCAAATATCTCCGTGACCACGGACACACAGCCGAGATTCGAGCATGCAGCCATAACAATACATGATGAAGCACAGTTTGCAGCGCAAGGGTGGAGTGGTTCTGGAACTGCAGGTGATCCGTATGTTATAGAGAATATATGGATACATGGGGACACTGACTATGGAGTATCAATAACCAATGTCAATGTGTATGTTCTTATCAGGAATGTCGGAGTAGATATTACCGGGAGCTTGGGTATCTACATCAATGATGCGTCTGGCGTTGAGCTACAGGATGTTGATGTTGCAGGCTCAGACGCAGGAGCACAGGTTTCAGGCGGGCTCATGCTCAACATAACTGATTGCACTTTCACTGATGTTCAGGCAGAGGGACTAATCGTATCACACACGCTTCTCACAGGGATACAAGATACGACCTTTCTCCGCTGTGGAACTGCAGCCCAATTCAGTTCGAGTCTCTTCCTCCTCAGTCATATCAACGTGACTGACTGTACAGAAGGCATAGATGCCCCGGGAGCAATGGCGAGCTCCATTCTCGATTCGTACTTTGGTTCCTGTAAGGACTTCGGAATCAGGTTTTCAAGTGAGAGTATAACGTGCATCATCCAAGGCAACAGGTTCTACGGAAATAGTGGGCTCTATATACAGTCGTCTAGCGCTATGATAATTAGCAACAACGAATTCACATCAAGTGGAATCTATATTGATGGTACAACAGACCTGCATTGGACACATCTCATGGCAAACAACACTGTAAATGGAAAACCTCTTGGTTACTTCTATGGAGAGTCCTCTATGGAAGTGAACCCAGCGGACTATGGTGAATTGATAATTGTGTCATCTGCTGATGTGACTGTCGCTAATGGTGCCATCGATGATACATTGGTGGGCATCACACTAAGAGATGTCACAGATAGCTCTCTTGAGAACACCAAGATAGGAACATGTGGCACCGGAATCATGATGATAGATTGCAGTAGTTCTATGATAGACAATTGCAGCATCCATGATAGCGGAAATGGAATTGCCTTTACACGATGTGAGTCAATAAGCATAGCGAACAGCATCATGCGGGACAACAACGGATATGGCATTTTAATAGACGATGCCACTAGCAGCTGTAACATCACAGAGAACGCTTTTGTCAACTGCCTGATGGGCCTTCGTGATGATGGCTCAAGCAACACATGGAACGGCAACTCATATGACGACTATGACATGATCGGTCAGTATGTCATCCCTGGTAGTGCAGGTGCCGTAGATTCGAATCCGACACTGTACGGTGGTAGCACAGACATCACTCTGCTTATCACTGTGGGAGGAGTGATTTTGGTGGGAGTTGCAGCTGTTGTTGTGATTCTCATTGTAAGACGAAGAGAGCAAACAGCGGGCTAGCGCAGAAATGTCGATGTCTTTTGGCAAATTCATACACAATGGTAG
>CAYPUO010000245.1:0-5415 GCA_964413775.1 uncultured archaeon | reverse complement strand
CGCGAATGGTAACTTTAAAAATCCGCTATGAACCGGAAACCTAGAGGCGAGAGCATCTTTGGAAACCGAGAAAGCACCAGCAGTAGTTTGCCAAGATGTAGTTCGAGAATTTGAAGACGGCACAAGAATCATCAAGGTCCTGCGAGGCACCAATCTGTCGGTACACCGAGGAGAATTTGTTGCCATTGTAGGAGCTTCAGGTTCCGGTAAGACTACACTCTTGAACCTCATAGGTGGTCTTGATCGACCGACCGCCGGGAAAATACTGGTTGACGGAATAGAGATCACATCTCTGAATGATGAACAGATGTCAGAGATGCGTCGTCATAAGATTGGCGTTCTGTTTCAAGACCAGCATCTGCTGCCGATTTTCACTGCTATCGAGAATGTACAAGTACCGATGCTGCTGGATGAGGTTCGGTCCAAAGAACGCCATGAGAAAGCTATGAAGCTACTTGCAGCAGTAGGTGTTGACCACAGAGCATACCACATGCCTCATGAGTTGTCTGGTGGTATGCGCTCTCGGGTTGCTCTTGCAAGGGCTCTTGCCAATAACCCGATTGTGCTACTGTGTGACGAACCCACCGGAGACCTGGATCATAAGACTGGTGCAGAGATTATCAAGCTAATGAGAGAACTTGCCAAGAAAGAGAACAGAGCTGTAATCACTGTTACTCACGACCCTGAAACAGCGCGGATGGCTGATAGGATTCTGCTCCTGAGGGATGGCAAATTGGTTAGCGAGATGGTTGGTGAGTTCTTCAGGGCTAGCGGAGTTGAGATTGAGTCGAAGGTATCCAAGAGTACGCAACAAGGAGACAGTGCTAACTCGGGGTGATGGCTTGGCTCGGAACAAGACTAAGGCAAAGCAGCTTCCAGGCAACAGACTCTATGCATTCTCGTATGCATTGAGCTCGATGAGAGCCTACCCATTCAGGGCACTGAGCCTTGCTCTTACCCTTAGCCTAGGGGTCTCACTTATCGGTGGCGTTTTGATCTGGGCCGATACTGGTATTCAGGTCAGTGTGGACAATTACTTCAACACCAATGCTTTCCAGATGCTAATCCAAAACTCGCCCGGAAAGACGAGCCAGGTGACGGCTGCAGAGAACTACATCAAGCAGAGTCCATTTGTTGACTCGACCTACCGGGTCAACTCCACAGTTGGACTGGTCTTCGGGACAGACTTGCCCGACAGCACAGTCTACGGTCTGAATGAACCTGTCTATACCGAAGGCATAAAGGATTGCGAGGTCATCTTTGTCACTAACAACTTCCTCGATGTTGCTAAAGACGGCTTCACAACACAAGGGCAATTCAGTCTCCACCCTGGTGAGACTCTTGTGTCTACTCAGTTTGTGAACTATGTCTACGAGGTCTTTGGTTATACTCTCACGGTCAACTCCACAGTCGATGTGGAATTACTGACCCGTCGTCTTAGTGGTCAGGCAGGACCCATTGGTGAGATGGGCAGGGTAAGTCTGACAAGTCTGAAAATCGTCGGGATATATGAGGTCAAGGGCTACAACTCCCTCATCGAACAGGGCTTTAGTTCGATTATGAGAAACAACTATGACTACATCAACTACAACACGCCTGTACTCGGCATCCGCGACAGTATTATGGTTCTACCACCAGAGAACCTCCATGCACCTAACCTCTCTGATGTGGGATTCTTTGGAGCAAGGTCATTTGTGCGTGCGTCCAGTGTGAATCTCATCGCTGCAGGTGTCAACTCGATGGACGAAAACCTGCTGACACTCAAGGCCAGAGTAGATGAGAGATTTGATGTCACTGTTGATGGTCTTAGCGAAATCAACTATCTCCAGAGCATCGCAGATACATACAGCCAGACCATGCCACTTGCACTCCTTAACCTGCCCATATTCATCCTCGCATTCTTCCTCTCCGTTTTCGCTGCGGATACATTCATGGCGACCAGAAATGTTGAAGTCAGTGCACTTCGCTCTAAGGGGGCAAGCTCGAGTCAGGTCTATAGCATATTCTTCTCAGAGTCCGTCGTTATTGCGCTCGTTAGCATCGCAACTGGTCTCGGGCTCAGCATTCTCTTCTCAGCACTGATCCCGTCTGCGACAGGCTTCATGGTGTTCAACTGGGATCTCTACCGATTCTATCTTGCGGCAACAGTACTGAAACCACAGACCATCCTTCTCTCAGTATTCCTGTGTATACTCCCTCCCTTGCTGTTCATTCTGGGCACTGCACGAAAGGCTGCAAATACTGAGATTGGAATGCAGCTCATGGAGGTTGCAGAACCCGTGTCAACTGGAGGTGAGGCATACGGTTTTACGATTGGTGCATCGGTTGTCTTGCTCGCAATGGTAGTTGGCTCAGTCATCTTCTTGCCATCTAATCCGATTATGCTACTCCTTGAACTCGCACTTGGCACAGCGGCATGGTTCTTCATGGCATACAATGGGTCAAGGATTACAAGGGTGGGGTTTGCCAGGTTTACATCGAGGCTCTCCTTTGTCTTGGGCGAGAAGAATCTCATCGCTTCTGGGAATCTGAGAATGCGCAAGGGTCGAATTGTGCCTCTTATGGTCGTTCTGGCACTAACGATGTCATCTACTATTGCCTTCACGGTCCAGGCACAAAGCTTCCAGACTGACCTTCAGAGAGAGGTTCAGTACTCCATTGGAGCTGACATGAGAGTCATGTCTACACCTCGACCGTTTAGTTTCAACAGCACAATCGAGCAGTATCCCGGAGTGAATCGAGCGACTCCTGTTCTATCTACTTGGGCCGGCATCGGTACGGATCAAATTTCGCTCTTTGGGGTCGAGGCAGTCGACTACTCGCTCATAGGGCACTTTGATTCATCAAGCTTCAATGGAGAAGACCCCAGTTTTATCCTTTCACGACTTGAGGCTGTTCCAAATGGAATCATCCTGAGTTCCTACCATGCTAGCAGATGGAATAAGTCAGTTGGCGATGAGGTCAACTTGAATGTTGCAGGTCGTCTCTTCTCCGCCCCGGTCACATTTACGGTCGTTGGTATAGTCCACAGTGCACCTGGCTTTGGATACGCCTCACAAGAAGACATTCCGAATTCAAGACTTGGTGCAGGGTTTGGATATCAGGCAGGGAAATCGGGATTTGCTCTTGCCAACATTGGATTTCTCTCAAACAAGACAGACATTTCCACAGCAACACTTTTCTTCGCAGACCTTGTCTGTGTGACTAATGAAACTCTTGTTGTCAGATCACTGCAGAATCTTCCTGGCGTTACTGCAGTAACTCCCCAATCGTTTGACTTGGCACACTTCTCCTTTGGGACTGCCCTTTTCCTGAGCACAATTCAGGGGCTCTTCTCCATCGGTTTTGCTATGTCGTTTCTTCTCAGCATGTTCGCCCTTACGCTCTTCCTCGGGTCTATTGTTCGAGAGCGGAAGAGAGACTACGCAATACTGCGAGCAGTCGGAGGGTCGAAGCAACAGATCATACGGGTGGTGCTCTCAGAATTCTCAGGTGTTGTGTTTGCATCTCTTGCACTGAGCCTGGTCCTGGGCACTCTGTTCGGCTATGTAATGAGCATAGTCGTATTCTCTATGAGTCCGTTCTCAAGAACGCTAGCGGCTATCATAACATTCCCCATTGGATTCCTGACGGTGGTGCTCTTGGTCGAAGTATTCACAATGATAGCTGGGGCTTATCTCCCCGCGAGAGAGGCATCAAAGACTGATCCTGCAATTGTACTACGAAATCTATGAGGAACAAACATGGCAAAGTCAAAGCAGTCGAACAAACTGAAGGGCAGCTCACTATGGGCGCTTACCTATGCAGTGACCTCTCTCAAGAATTACGCCATTCGTAATATGGGCATAGCCCTTGTCCTTGCTATAGGTATTGCATTGCCAACGACTGTCTTTGTCTGGACGGATACTGGAACAAGAATAGTTGTAGATGACTATTTCAACAACTCGACCTATCAGCTGTTGATTACAAGGAAACCAGGCTCAGCATTTAGCTTGGAAGTCGCGCAGCAGTTGATGCAGGCTGCTGACGCGAATCCCTATATCGACTTTGTGCACCGTGTTGTTTCCGCTGTAGGCATCCTGCAGAACGCGACATTACCCCAGTGGTCAACATACGATATCCACGGCTTCAACTATCCGCTGGGGATTAAGGACACTAGAACGATATTTGTTACTCCTGACTTCCTGGGTAATTGGTCAAGTGAATTCAGTTTTCAGGGCAACTTCTCCTTGACCTCAGGCCAAGTCCTAGTCTCACAGGGCTTCGTAGACTATACCTACCAGGTACATGGGATTAGGCTCAAGATTGGGGATAGCGTTGACTTCGATATTCTTGAGAGTGCTCAACGATTCTCTGGCCGAAACGATAAGTCCCAATTTACTGTCCTCCCGGTAGAGAACCTGACAATAGCTGGAATCTATAATTTGAACAATGTGCAGTCTCATATTGCTGATGCTTTCCCCAGCGTCGCAAGGAAGAACTGGGATCCCTTCCAGCTGAACATGGACTACGTACTGGGCATCAACGACTCTGTCATGATTCTCCAAGATGACATAGGCGAACTCAATCTTGAGTACATCGCCTCGTGGAGCTACTTCAGCCCAGCCCTGCTGATTCGAGCGGCTGAAGACCCTCTCTTTCAAGCGGGTGCAGCAAATATTGCAGACAATCTCATTGCATTCAAGTCGCAGTTTGAAGAGCAGTTCTCAACTTACTCCATTAGTGGGCTCACTGATATCTGGCAGCTGGAAGCTCAAATCAATACGTATCTCCAGAGTCAGGTGCTAACTGTCGCTGCATTTCCCGTGATTATCATGAGCATGATGCTGACCGTCTACACGTCAGAGACCTCCATTTCTCGAAGGAAAGGGGAGATAAGCGCTCTTCGCGCGAAGGGTGCCTCTTTCAACCAGGTCTTTGCAACATTCATGTGGGAGTCTCTAGTGCTGAGTATGATTGGGCTTGCTGTCGGGCTCATCGTGTCATTCTTCTTTGCTCCCCTAGTGGGTTCTACGACCGCACTATTCACATTCAGTCCTCAGTTATACGCCAAGTATCTGGCAAAACTCTCAGTTCCTCTCTTGTCCATAGTCATCGCTGCGGTAATCGCAATGTATCTCCCGGCGGCATACCTCCTTCATGTTGCTAGGAGGGTTGACGTTTCTGAGGTTGGCCAACCCATGGCCGAGGCCGCAGAAGAAGGAGCTGAAACGGGTAGCATTTGGCGGTACGGCATTGGCTTGGGAGCAGTTCTCTCTATTCTGATGGCTATGCCAATCCTGCTGAGTCCTACTGGATTCTTTGCAGTGGGCGAGATCCTTGTGGCGACGCTTCTGCTATTTGTTGCGTCCTACCTTGGCTCAAGGACGATGCGCTATGTAACTGCTCGACTGTCAGGCAGCACGACCTTCCTAC
>CAYPUO010000244.1:0-5419 GCA_964413775.1 uncultured archaeon | reverse complement strand
CATGTCCTTCAAAAACAGGTATGTACATTCGCACTCATATCTTTTGGACACCAGAGTGATGTGCTCCCAGGTAGCGGCACTGGGGGGACTCTATGAGGCCGCAGTGTGTCAGGATAGCCTCGGAGTATTGTTCGTGGTCCACATTATATAAAGACCTACAAGATGTGTCAAATGGACATCTATGCAATGCCTAAGTTTGTCCAAGATTCCTGCATCTGTTGCAAACCCTCCTAATGAGGAGGACTATCTCTAGGCGAAGGTTGATATACGCTGGTTTCAGTCTTGGATTGTCCAAGACGGTGAGAAGAATTGGTTCTTGAGGGACTAGGTAAATCATTGAACTCTGCGCTGAAGAGGCTGTTTGGAGCCAATGTCATAGACGAGGAACTTGTGAAAGAACTTGTCAAGGATATCCAGCGTGCACTCCTTGTTGCAGATGTTGATGTCACCCTAGTAATGTCCATAACAGAGAGAGTACAGGCACAAGCCCTCGATGAGAACCTGCCTCGGGGAATCTCACGTCGCGAACACATTGTTAAGGTTGTATGGGACACGCTCGCATACTTCCTCGGAGAGAAAGCAGTCCCTCTTGCGATCAATCCAGGAAAGCCCAATCTCATTATGATGATTGGTATCCAGGGCTCAGGTAAGACAACGACTATTGGCAAACTCGCCAGATATTATCAGAAGAGAGGCATTAAGACTGCTGTCATCTGTGCTGACAATTTCAGGCCAGGTGCATATAGCCAGCTAAAGCAGCTTGCGGAGAAATCCAATGTCCCATTTTATGGTGATGAAAAGGAAAAGGATGCCGTCAAACTAGCAAAGAATAGCTACAAAGAGGTGAAGAAGAAAAACGTAGAACTGATACTTCTAGATACCTCAGGACGACATCGAGAGGAAGCAGGGCTTATCAAAGAGATGAAGGATATCTCGAAGGCGGTGAAACCTCAGGAGATTGTCCTGGTCATTGACGGCACTCTTGGACAGCAAGCTGGAGTTCAGGCTCGGGCTTTCAAGCAGGCAACCGACATTGGGTCTATCATAGTGACCAAACTGGACGGCAGTGCCAAAGGAGGCGGCGCTCTCTCGGCTGTTGCAGCCACAGGTGCGCCAATCAAGTTTATTGGCACTGGTGAAGGGATGGATGCCATAGAAGCATTCAACCCCACGAAGTTTGCGGGCCGTCTTCTCGGTATGTCGGACATCAAAGGACTCGTTGAGAAAGTCAGGGAAGCACAGATTGAGATCGATGAAGATGCGACAATGCGTATAATGAAGGGCAAGTTCACACTGACAGACATGATGGCACAGCTGAAACAACTGAAGAAGATGGGATCGGTTGGCAAGATTATGGAGATGCTTGGTCTTCAATACAAGTTGCCCGAAGACATTGCTCAATTGCAGCAAGAGAACCTTATTCGCTTCGAGATTATAATGAACTCAATGACAAAGACTGAACTAGACGAACCAAAGCTCATCAAGGCGTCTAGGATTAAGCGCATCGCTAGGGGTTCTGGCACATCCGAAAAGGACGTCCGCGACCTGCTCAAGCAGTATGAGAGTATGAAGAAAATGATGAAGCAGATGGGCAAGTCACGACGGAGAGGCATGAGGGGAGGACTCCCTGATATTCCAGGCATGCCAAAGATGTGACCCCAAAGGTGAGTCGCCCTATAATGAACCGCACTTTTCTGCTACTATTTCGTGACCTGCTGATAGACAGAGCAAGCGTCCGACGTGGAGAGAATCCTCCAGCCGTCGTAACAGCAGCACGTGTAGTCAATGTAGCTCTGTTTCTTTCAAATGACCTCAGGAGAGATGTAACGGTCTGTCTTGGAATCAGTGCTAAATCAGAATGGAAATTCATCTCTTTTCCAGGCCTCACGATACGTAGAGTCTCACCTGACGAACGGTCAATCGCCTTCTTTCTTCTGAAAGCAATGGAGAGGCTTGACAATATGGCCTCTGGTTCACACTACACCATGGACAATGGTATTGAACTATCGAAGACTCAATTGGAGCAATTCATTTCAGAAGGCGACTACAAAGTATACTTATCCAGCGGAAATAATAATAGCACTGACTTTCTCGACTATGCTGTAGACAGCCTATTCATCTATCAGATAGATACTGAACATGGCTTTGAGCATGCAAATTATCTGCGCATTCCCAGGCCCAGAACACCAGAACGCTTCATCCTCGATGTCAATCGGGCGTTTGATCCAAAAGAATGACCAATGAAGAAATCTTCATAATGCGTGCGTAGAGAGAAACAATGTACAAGGTGACCTCATAATGCCTACCAATGTCACTCCAGAGTTTGACAAGCAGCGGCAGATTTACGAGGACACTGAAGACCTTGAACAGCGAATAGTAGAACTTGAGAAGCTCTTGTCCCTAGCACCGAATCACAAGGGCGCAGAGCGCATGAGGGGAGACTACCGAAAGAAACTCGCGCAGCTAAAGGCCCAGTTGGAGAAAGAGAGAGAACAGGCCCGAGCAAGACGCAGCGGTAGTGGGGCAGAAGAGGGAGTCATTAGAAAGGAAGGGGCGGGACAGGTCTGTCTTGTCGGAGTCACTAATAGCGGCAAGTCGAGTCTCATCAATGCGGTCACAAATGCCGAGCTTGAAATCGCCAACTACCCCTTCACAACCGCACTGCCTACGCCTGCGATGCTCGCGTTTGAAGACATCAATATCCAGCTTATTGAGATTCCTGGTGTTTTCGAGGGCAGCTATGATACAGGTATCGGAAGACAGGCGCTTGGTGTCGCCCGGAATACTGATAGTATTGCATTAATCGTCGACCTCTCACAGGATATCGACTTCCAAATGACTGTTATTCTGAGAGAACTCGATAGAGCGAGGATCAGGCTAAACCGTGAGAAGTCTGCGGTGAGAGTTGAGCGTGTGGGGCTCGGAGGACTCCAGATATACGGAGCCCAGTACTTCGAAGGAACCAAGAGTGAGCTCATTGACTACCTCCAAGCCAGAAAGATTACAAACATCATCGTGCGATTCCAGAAACCCTCCACATTTCAGCAGCTCACCGATGCGATGGATGCTAGCGTGGCATACGTACGAGCACTCATCATCGCAACAAAGGGTGATGTATCAGGATCTAAGGAACGGTTCGAAGAGCTTGAGGAGAAGCATGGAGAGAGATTCGATATTATCCCAATCTCAGCTGAGAAACAAGAGAACCTAGACGGTATGAGCTGGGCCCTCTATGGTCACCTGGACATCCTACGAGTCTATACCAAGATTCCAGGCAAGAAACGGGCAAACAAGCCAATTGTCCTGCCTGTGGGCTCTGTAGTAGAAGACGTAGCAGAGAAGGTGCACAAGGAACTCTTCATCGAACGATTCAAGGCCGCAACTATCATCCGTGAGAACGACAAAATCAGACGGCGTGTGGTGGGACTGAACTATCCCCTTGAAGAGGGAGATGTCGTCCAGCTTGCCCATCGGTAGATAGGAAGAGGGATGCTGGTGGACGACGAGATATACGATGGATTTCCCGACATTGTAGTTGTGTTGGTAGAACCTGAAACCCCTGGAAACGTGGGGTTTGCAGCACGAGCAATGGCAAACTTCGGAGTCACCCGGATGAGGATTGTAGGAGAAGATGTTAGAGAGAACCAGTACGCAAATGTGTATGCAGTCCACGCCGCAAGTATTCTGGAGAATGCTGAGATCTACGACACATTAGAGGCAGCATTATACGATGTGGAGGCAGCATGGGGAGCAACTGCGAGAAAGGGGAGCAATCATAGTGTGACACGAGTGACAGTCCCGCTTGATCAGATGCCCGACCCGACATCACTCCCGGCAACAGTCGCACTTGTCTTTGGCAGGGAATCAAATGGACTCTCTAACGAAGAACTTGCCCTTTGCGACATCGTGTTCACGATTCCGACCTCGAAGAGGTATGAGAGCATGAACCTGAGCCACGCCATCGCAGTGACGCTCTATGAATTCTACAAGAAGTATGCCACTAAGCCAGAACGCTGGCCTACGGATATCAGACCAGCAACCAGAGAAGAACGAGAACAGGCTGCGGTATTCTTTGATGATCTCATCGACAAGACCACCATTAAGGAATTCAGAGTTCCCATCGCCAAACAGGTCTTCAGGAACCTCCTCAACCGTGCATTCATGACAGGCAGAGAGCTAGCAACGATGACGGGAACTATCAGGAAGATTGGAAAACTTATCAAAGAGGAAGAGTAGAGGCGCCCTAACGCAATAGACTACTCGCCGTAGCCCATCTTCTTCTTCAGTGCAGGGTCAATCTTATCAAAGACTATTCTGCACGGGGTCGGGAATTTGGGCGCCGCTTTCTCCAGAGCCCTGCGGCAGGCCTTGATGAACTGGGGATGGGTCCGTACAGTGATCAGTGGTTGATTTCTGTTGACTCTTGCTGCTGAACCAATGACTTTCCCAAAGGCTCGCCTCATACCATCCTGTACACGGTCCGCTCCTGCGCCGGAGATCATCTTGTTCTCGCGGAGGTAGTGGAATGGCTTTACACGGATTCTCAGGTGGTAGTTCTTCCTGCCAACATACTTGCCGAGGTGCCTGTTGGATGCAACACGAGCCGCCTCAAGTGCCTGGTTCCGAATCTGGCACCGCTCTAGACCGATCAGTGATATCTCAATCGGGAACTTTCCGCCATTCTCACCCATGTCATAGCTCGTTATTCGGCTCGCTGGCTGCCTGTGGATGTACTTCGTCCTCACGAAAGGCGGACGATCCGGGTTCCTGTAGCATTGTCCTGGGCGTTTTCCCATAGTTCTCACCTAATGATAAACTGGTCTAAGACTTGTAGCGGCTTAGTCAGAGTCAGCCTTGAGGGTTTGAATAAAAGGATTACGGAGTGGGTCATCCATATCGAGTGAAGAGAGAGAAGGATTATGAGTTTGTTGGAGTAGAGAACTCCCTCTTGAGTTTCCTTGCATCAAACAACACAATTCCGATAAGGACAATCCAACAGCATGCAAGGTCGATAGAAAGGTCTACGATTTCTGGGTAAAGGAAATTGATGATTCCCAATAAGATGAGGCTTGTAAGCATTGGTGTCCACTTAAGTATGACAGATGCATACGGATGTTGGACTATAAAGGAAGATGCGATAACGGTTTGTTGGTTTCTAATTCTAGAGAGCTTCTTGGAAAATGCATCCACAACTAGAAGATTAATACCTAATCCTCCAAAAATCAAGACGACCAGAAGGATTGTAAGAGCCTGAACAATCCAGAGCTCGTGGGGTAGCACTTGCATCCTCTCACCACTATAATTACATGATATAGAAGCCAGAAAAAAGGATTATGGAGTGGGAGAGAACTCCTATCAGAAGAGCTACCTCAACCACGCCCCGTTAAATGCGCTATCACTTCTGTCTAGTTGCTATGTT
>CAYPUO010000243.1:0-5431 GCA_964413775.1 uncultured archaeon | reverse complement strand
AGAGCGGGACTGATGGGAAAGAGGTCAGGCCAGCAGGCAGCTGATAGTCTTCGACTACGTGGACGCCATCATACCAGCTGTCGAGGGCCTTGTCGTCCACTGTGACTATCACGTGATGCCATGCGTGCCGAGTAACACTTGGCTCCAAGACGACCTCCCTGAGGATTCCCGAGTAGTAGACGAGCTTGAGTGTGCCATCACTGCTGACATACAGGGCATACTGCGCATCGTTCCGGTCTTTCTTTGCAAGGAGATACATCCCCGCATCCCAGTCAGACCCGGTGGCCTTGAACCAGACCGAGATTGTTAAATGTGTCGTAATATCCAGTGATGGGCCGGACCCCAGGTCAACATACCCATCGAGCCCATCAAAGTAGCCGCCCTGTCCGATGGTAGTGATTCCAGTGAGAGAGTCAGTGATCGCATATAGATAGTATGAGAGCTCAGCGACAGTGGGCTGGCTCACATCGACATACCATCTCTGACTGGCTGGGTCGTAGTCCAGCATGATGTCACTGCTTGTGCTATGGCGGAGGGTCACGGTCCCACCTGTCACCGTTGTGCCATCGAGTGCCCTCGTCACTCGAGCCCAGACACGCACAGTATCGTCCGGACTGACATAGCTGTCATCAACTGACAACTCGATCATCAGCGCATTCCACTTCAGGTAGCAGGACTTGCCGTTCTGGTTGATAGTCGTGACCCCTGAGCTAGGCTCAGAGTCAAAGGCCACAGATGCAAGAGAGAGGGTCCCTACCTGATCACGGGTCAGGTCGCCAGACTGCCAGATACCATTCGAGCCCGTGTATGAGAATGAGATGCCGTTGACAGATACTGTCCCATCAGTGACCCAGCCACCGCCCTCTTCGTACTGCAACTGGACTTGGACATAGAAACTATCGCCCACTGCTATCTCATAGTCCTCTACGCCATCCGTCACGCGAAATGCCCTCACGTAATTGACCCGGACCCTGTCCCACACCACGGTGACACTGGGATGGGTCTGGACAGCTGTGACACCTTCGGGAGTCGTCACTGATATCGTGTCGTAGACATTGGCCGTGGGAGAGTCCTCGGCAGGAACAGTGCCTTCCCACCTCTCTATGCCGGACTGAGCATTATATGACAGCGTGATGCCACTCCAAGTGACGACGCCATCTGTTATCAGGGCGCCATCGCTCTCGTACTTCAGGCTGGTGTAGATGGTGGGTGTTGACCCGACATCATCCCATCCGTCACTCACTCCATAGTCGAAGGCCACGACCTTGTCAAGAAGGACGCTATCAGAAACAGGACCCAGCAAGGTCCTGTCTCTACCTGCTTCCTTCAGCGTAACGGAGAATGTGTTGGTGGTGCCTGAGACTCCTGTGGTCGGGCAGGGGACGGAGAGTGGGCCTGCACTGAGGTCTTGAGTCGTAGACCACGTCGGGCTTGATGGCTCCGTACGGGATACAGCCGCATAGGCTGTTAGAGGACAGACGTTCATCGCCGACCCGGTGAACCTCACACTCCCCATGAGGGCAACGCTTTCCCCTGGGTTGCATCGGTCGGTCTTCTCAAGAGTGGGACTCTGCATCCATTCAAGGGTGGTCACGAAGTCTGCATTCTTTGCGTAGCCCCCTTGATAGATAGCATCAAACGTTGTTGCCTTAGATGCCGTCGATGTATAGCAGTAGACCTCCCAGTCAACATCACTATAGCTCCCATGGGCAAACATGATCGAGACCGCAAAGTACGTCCGGCGTCTGCTCCCGCTCACAGACGTCGACGATAGCCCAGCATCTAGTTCAATCCTGTTGGAGGGGTCAGCCTCGGTGAAGCCACCCGCTGGACTCCACTGCACTGACCATAGAACCGAGCCTCCGCTCGTCTTGCAGGTCAGGCTCTGTGCGGTGATTGTAGCGCCACCTGACTCGTCGGATGAGGCGATGTCAAAAGTGTAATATGTATTCGCACCTTGGCCACGACCCGGATAGAAGTTGTCCGTGTCGTAGATCTGGTCCACACTGACCCAGTCATTGACTGGAGGTGGGTCCGAGAACCTGACGCGCACATAGTCAATCTCCCACGTGCTGTCGCCCTCAAAGAGCCCAACGTCCTGGTCAACTATCTTGACGTAGACTGTATCCGTAGTAATCGACACACTCTGTGACTTCTGGCTGTCCGAGCCACTCGTGATGGAGAACAGGTAGGTGTAAGCCCCTGTGGGACTATCGAACCAGTAGAACTCTAGCTCCTCCTGGTCCAGATTGCAGTAGCCCCCCACTTGGATCTCATGGGAGAGGTAGTCTGAGTGGCCACTGGTGTCTATCGAGAGGATAACCTCAAAGCGGGATGTGAGGACATCGGGCACCTCTTGGAGTTCCCCGTACACACTGTTGTCGGTCTGGATAGGAGAGAGGCTGAAGCCGGCATCACTTGGGGTATATCCATCGAGCCTTCCCAACGACCAGCTATAGACGGCGGACACGGGAGAGAACATCTCGCTTGCCGCAGTTGCAAATGTCTTGTAAGGCGTTACTGGGGGACTGCTGGGGAGGTCTTCAGCAGCAGCTCCAAATGTCTTGTGGATGGCAGGACCAACCGCCACGGGCACTGCCACTAGGGCAAGAATCAGTACCAGTAGGAGTGCACGGTATCTGTTCAACCTAAAAGGCATTATAGTATCACCTCTAGTATGACGGCATAGTGGAACAAAAGCACCCCTAATTCAACAGGGGCTTCCTCCTTGCGGCTATCAGCAGGCACGCCGCCTGTACACTTGGATTCTTTCCTAACCTGTTTTCTCAAGACTCTCACCCTTGAGGGATTCACAGGGTAGGCGGTACCGCGACAGGAACAGAATATGGCCTAAGCCTAGAGCCAGAGACAATTATCCTAGCAGCCCATCTTGTCTGGGAGATTCACTCATTGACTCGGAGCTTGTGCCTATTCCGTATCAGCAACCACGTAGCTGTGAATCCGCCTATAATCTCAAGCGTAACTATGGATCAAAGAACTAGAAAGACCTGTCATGGGAAAGAGAATGCTCCCATATGACCGGATTGTAGAAAAATGGCATATGATAGTCGAATATATGATGGAATCGACTATCATAGTATTGATTACTCCACTAGAGGAGCTATCACGGCCAAGCATGGTAGGACATTTAGCTGAAATGTGCAACGACTCTTGTTCCAGTTGCAGATGTCATGATGCGACTTGAAGCACCAGTTTAGGTCATGTTGGTCAACAGTGCATCCTGTAAGGACTGGAAACTCGCACGGCTGTTTGCAGATCACGATTCCAACTAACACATACACATTCTGAATGAGTTTAGGGGCCTCCTTGGTATCAGAATCGCTTAAGCACCGTGACCAACTATGCTGCTGCTTTCCGACCTTGTAATCCTGCAGGAAGCCGGGCCACAAGGTCACCCTAACACGTGTGACTCTGATTCATAACCGGAGTGTGTACTCCAGAATCACGATAGAAAAGGAGGGGGACTCAGCTAGCCTGAATGTCAACTAAGTCGTCCACAAGTAATAGCATACTCTGGCTCGTGAATCACATTCTGTGTTTGTACGAAGTGACTAAATGTAATAGCCATATGTTTATATCAAGCACAAAATCGTAGCAGTACGAGCTGCGCTTCCACTATCTAAGAAAGGTGAAAAAATGAAACTCACCATAAACAAAACGGGAGATGATCCTCTTTCCTCTTGTGATTGAGGACTCATTGATATTCGAAATTTTAAGGTTGATAATACAGACTATGATTACTGCTGCAGTCTTGCGATGGCTAAAACCACGAGCAGCAAAATGAACCGAGAAGATTAGCTGGTTTCTTGCAGGTGCTTGTTCGGTTTGCGCTATTACTAGACTCAGATGTCTTGAAAAAGATGAAAGATTAATGATTTAAGTAGGGGCTATGGCTGGGAGAGCCCCTCTCCCATCCTGATTTGGGTGAGCGGGGTATTCCGACAACGCACTGGCAGTAGTGAGCTGCTCCTTGACTCGCATTTTGATTACGATACATTGGATGGGATTACCTGCACTGTAGAGGCACTGGAGTTGGAGAGTAGCGATTAGACCGGTACTCTGCCTAATATCTTGCATTTCGGAAAAAGCATTCTGCTTCAGGATCCTAACAAGGTGCTTCTAGAGGGGTACAGCGTTAGTGCTTTGTAGGCAGAGTATCAAGAATGATGTTCACAATCCATCCCTTCTTGTTTCGTAGTTCCACTTTTCACTTTACTGATCTGTCTACAGTCTTGATTTCGAGGCGCGCGACAGGGTTGATACCAGTTCGATCGCAGACCGTAATCTCTTTTGGATTCATTGATATCTGAAAGTCACCTTTGACCTCAAAAGATTCTGATACCCAGAGCCAATGTGGTTCGTTTTGACGTACTTCTATCCATGCTGATGTATAATCTATATTGAATTGTGGCTTGATTGCACCAAAATCAGGGATTGTCGAGCTTGATGAAAACTCACACTCTAGGCGCACCGAAGCCGGATTTTCGATTTCCGACGATTTTATTCTGGGTGACGTTTCTATTTCTAATAGTGCACTAATAGCCTGGCCTAATGCAACATACAGAACCTTGTTTGCGGATTCTGCAAGGGGTACCAGCTCGACGAGCTTCCCATAGGCATGCACTATTCTCTTACGAATCTGCTTGAGCCTGCCATAGCTAATATCTCGTGATATCGACCCGTCTTCCTGAAGCTTTCGAATCCATTCTTCACCACAATTCTTGGTCTCAGTGCTTCCAAGAATTTCCCTTAGACGGGGTTCCACTGCTTCAAGGCCGATCCACAAAAACAGAAAGGTATCAATGGGATTATCTGATGAAAGAGCTTGTCTGAACCATCTGATGCCTCTTGTAACGCGATAAGTGAATTCCAATGGCATACTAGATAGTTTTCCGTATATTCGGCGGACGATATGCGGATTGATTTTGTCGCCTTTAGGGTTCTTTACTAACACCTGACCGAAAAACTGAACCAGACGCCCCTCTCTTTCATTAATCTTGACAGTCGCCGCGATAGGTCTTATCTCAAGTATTCGAGTTGAGCTCAGATAGACTAAATTCGAGATTACACCTCGCACCTGTGATTTTGCTGTGACAACAGCTTTGTTGATGTCATGATGCTTCATTTCAACACGAACTGGCATGTTCTGATTATAGCCGCCTTGTATCAGTATTCGCATATCATACTCAGGCACGAGGAAAACGTATAGGCCAGTATCACTCTCTGGCAAGAAAACGGGATTAGAGAATATAACTGCGATATAGACAATAATCTGTTGTGATATTTCACCCACTCTCCTAAACGAGTCAGACGTGTTGCCCTTGAATATAAATAGAATCTATTTCATCAAACGAATCCCATAATCAGATTTCTTATCACTATTGCGGAGCCAGAAGCAACAATGATTGAC
>CAYPUO010000242.1:0-5436 GCA_964413775.1 uncultured archaeon | reverse complement strand
CATTGGATCCGTGTTGCCTGACAAATTCTCTTCAACAGGTTCTGGATCGCCGATTGCATTGGGTGTTCTGGAATCGGAGTACAAAGACGACTTGCCAAAGAAGAAAGCAATCGAAATTGCTGTTCGTGCCGTAGCAGCGGCAATTGAACGGGACGCAGCGTCTGGAAACTCAATTCTTGTCAGTGTGATTGACAAGGATGGTTATCAGGAAGTGGATAAGGAAACTATCCTCAAGATTTGGAAAGGTGGATAATTGCCTATTACCCATTCGGGTGAGAGTCATTAGTTGTCAGCTTGAACCACCTCGGTTCGACAATAGGAGCCAATCGTAGGAGTAGTAGACATGTAGGTGAGATGTGACAAGAATGGCTTCTGACAACGGGAATAAGAACGTTGAGGAAATAGATATACGTGATGCTGTCCTCAAAGCACTGCCTAGGTCCTCTGCAATCAGCTCAGTGGAATATGAGGGACCTGAGATTGCAATCTATTCCAAGGCACCCAAGATACTACTCGATGATGGCGACAAGATCAAAGCGCTTGCAAGAAAGATGCGGAAGAGAATTGTCGTGAGGTCTGCCCCGGAGGTACGTCTCCCTCCGGAAGAGGCCGAGAAAGCAGTACGAGAATTAGTTCCGGAGGATGCCGAGATTAGCAGTATTGACTTCGATGATTCGAGAGGAGAGATCATTATCGAAGCTCAAAAGCCAGGACTAGTAATAGGTCGAAATGGACTTACTCTGAGAGAGATTACCCGGCAGACATTCTGGCGACCAAACGTGATGAGGACACCGCCAATCGAAAGCAAGTTGATCAAACAGATCCGTTATATCATACAGTCGGAAGCATCCAGAAGGAATAAGGCGTTCAGAGAGATTGGGCGCAGGATTCATAGAGCCGCAATATCTGATAATGGCTGGATAAGACTGACCGCACTCGGGGGATTCAGAGAAGTTGGCAGACAGTCAATGTTCCTTCAGACCCCTGAATCAAATGTTCTCATTGACTGTGGTGTTAATGTAGGGGCGCCCAGTAAAGCATTTCCAAGACTAGACATGCCCGAGTTCAATATCGAGGAGCTTGATGCAGTTATTATCACTCATGCCCATCTGGACCACTGTGGAATGGTTCCTTTCCTATTCAAGTATGGCTATCGAGGGCCAGTCTACATGACTGCGCCAACGTTGAATCTCTCAACATTGCTTCAACTTGACTATCTTGATGTCGCAGAAAGAGAAGGAAAACTCAGACCCTATCGGGATAGAGACGTCAAAGAGGCCATATTACACACAATCCCGCTCAATTACGGAGAAGTCACTGATATCGCACCAGACGTGCGGCTTACTCTTCACAATGCAGGACACATCCTAGGTTCTGCAATTGTGCATCTTCATATTGGGGATGGTCAGTACAATCTTGCATATACTGGTGACTTCAAGTTTGGCAGAACCAGGCTGCTAGAACCTGCTACTTTCACATTTCCACGACTTGAAGCCCTCATTGTTGAGAGTACCTACGGGCATCCGACCGACAAGATGCCACCACGACAGGAAGTTGAAAAGAGATTCGCATCAATCATCAAGAAGACCATTGAACGTGGAGGCAAGGTCCTTGTACCGGTCCTCGCAGTCGGTAGAGCACAGGAAATTATGCTTGTTATCGAAGACTTGGTCACCAAGGGGCGTATCCCAAGAATCCCGGTCTATCTTGAAGGAATGATAGCGCAAGCAACGGCAATCCATACAACTCATCCTGAAGCGCTCAGCAAGAAGATACGTGAGATGATATTTCATCAAGGCGTCAATCCATTCTTGAATGAGATCTTCGTGCAGGTAGACAATCCGGATCAACGAGAAGAGATAGTTGAGGGAGAGCCGGCTATTATCATGGCTACATCAGGTATGCTTGCTGGTGGACCGAGTGTCGAGTACTTCAGGCTTCTGGCCCCAGATGAAAAGAATACGGTTTGCTTTGTTTCATATCAAGGAGAAGGGACCATGGGACGTAGAATCCAGAAAGGCTGGAGAGAAGTACAAATGAGGAACAGAGATGGGCAAGTCCAAGTGGTCCCTGTAAACCTTCAGGTTGAAACAGTGGAGGGCTTTTCAGGCCATTCCGATCGGAAACAAATCCTCAACTTCATCAAACGCGTAAGTCCAGTACCTGAAAAGGTACTCACCTGCCACGGTGAGGCAAGTAAGTGCGTGAACCTAGCTTCTACTATTCACAAATCACTGAATATTGACACAAAGGCACTTGTTGTGACAGAGAGCATCAAGTTGAGGTAATCGTATCAAAACCTGACAAAGGGTGGCGCAACTATCACAGTCGACTCGTTTACAAGAGCAATGTCCGCTCGATAGCTTCGGGTCTCGCCGCGGATCCGTTCAATGATACGTTTCAATTCAAGATGTGTCTGTTCGTGACCGTCGTTAAGACGACGTATGTCAAGCAGGACTATGTTCCCATTCTTAATCTGATCAACAATGAAGGGTACATCATCCAAGGACTCAAGGCTTTTTGACCTTATGAAAATCTCGTCTAGTTCTGCCAGTCGTCTGCACTCGTGAAGGGGATCAGGTTGCTTGGCTTCTGCAACTGGAGAGAATATACCCAGTCCAGAAAGAGGGGACTCTCTTCCGTTTTCCAAGCTGCTGTCTTCATCTTTGCGCCTAAAGAGGAACCTCATTCAGATTCACCTCAGTGTATGTTAGTCCTTCATAAATCAGAAGAAAAGAGCGAGTATTATCTTAATGTTCCTCGAAACAGATTTTACATGAGATTACTCGGTATTAATGAGTGTAATCAATGCCAAGAGTCAGGGCTGATGAAAAGGAGCTTGATGACCTTCGGGGTAAGCTCAGGTTTCTTGGGAACCGGTACGCAATTGAGATCCTACAGGTGCTGAGTCCCGAAAAGGGAGATATCATTCAAAACATGGGATGGGAGGAGATTGTCGAAGGTATACTGACCCAGATCGGGCATGAAAAACCCAAGACCAGAACAAAGGGTGAAAGGTCTGCTGAAGAAGTGAGATACGCAAAGCTGCGGAAGAAGTTTGCTGCGGGAGGGACTCTGTATGAGAGCATGAGCAAACTTGTGAGAGCGGGTTATGTGCATGCCCTAGGTGGCAAAGGAAAGAAACAACGGATATTCATGATTACACATGACGGAAGACTCGCCCTGTCAGCCATCGACAGTATGATAGGACCCACATCGAAAAGCAACAATCTCTATAGAACGGCTAAACTGCTGCTGAGACATAAGAATTACACTCGCCTTCTTCCAACACAAGAGAAGTTCCTTAATGAAATCGGCAGCATTGATGAAAATATCATAATACAGATGCCACCAGGTTCAGGAAAGACATTTCTCGCAATGGTAGCTGTTTTAATCAAACTTCAGCAGAAGAAGAAGTGCCTTTACATTAGCCCATATCTCTCACTCAATACACAGGTCATAAATGAATATGGAAAACTGCTCGAAGACCTTGGGTATTCAGTTGTCCGCCACGATGGTACGCAACAAGTCAGCTCTGAAACGCTGGAGAATGCCGACATTGTCGTTGGCGTGTATGAGTCGGTCTTTTCCGATGTCTTGGAAAATGAGAAGTGGACATCCAAAATTGAACTCTCAATAATCGATGAACTTACAGAACTCGACTCTCCTATCGAAGAAGAGAGTGCTGCTAACATAGGAACTGATAGGAGCCCGAGACTAGACCTACTGATTACGCTCCTGCGCAAGAAGTCGCAGATCATGACACTCTCATCAAGATTTGGCGATACTGAAGCAGTATCGAAGTGGTTGAATGCCAAGGTGTTCAGGCCGAGTGTTAGGCTTAATCCTGATGAATTCATTGTGACGAAACACGAAGATGGAATTCACATTGACAGCAGCGACGGGACTCAGTCTGCTACAATGAAACGGGAATACATTCTAGAATCTATAATTGAGCACCTTGGAAACTACGCAGAGAAGGCTATCCTTATCGTAGCTTCTTCGCGATCCCAGGCGGTCTTTGTAGCAGGGGTCATTTCCCGTCATTGGCCAAGAGAGGTGGATTCATCTGTCGCGGATTATGTAGTAGGCCAGGAAGGAGATCTACCAGTTGCAGGTCAGCTATACGGATATCTCCAGACAGGAGTTGCATTTCATCATGCAGGACTAAGTTCAGAAGTCCGCCAAAGGTTAGAAGAGAGGATTAAGTCCGGGTCTATCAAAACAGTGGTTTCCACGACAGGAATCACTGCAGGCATTAGTTTTCCTTTTGATTGCGTCATAATTCTGTATGATCGGGCTATGGGATTCCTGGCAGCCAGGTCTCGATATCTCCAGATAGCGGGGAGAAGCGGAGAGTACCATCTTGCCGAGCATGGTGGGAGCGTATACCTCGCCTTTGAGTTCCCATCAAGAAGGTTTCAGACGGCTGAAGAACTTGTGGATAGACTTCTCCACAGACCGCTCGAGGCCCTGAGACCCGGTCCTATCTATCCCTCAATAATGGCTAATCTAATGGCAAGGGAAATCATCAACCACAGAGAATTCGACAATCAACAGCTTGCGAATGACATAGCAGGCATAATTTCAGAAACATTTCGTGCTGCCCAGGACAAAGACTACCCAGCGTATGTCAGAAACATGAATTCAAAGCTTTTTGCGTGGATGCTGCAGAGAAAGTCATTCGAGAATATTGGGCATGGTTTCAGACTTGTAAAAGACATAGCAGCAGCTGCGCGATCAGGCCTAGACATTATCAGGTTTATCGAAATCAAAGAGAAGCTGAATTCTCTCGGCCCAGACGCTAGTGACACAGACCTAGTAGAAATAGTGCTCTCCTTTGGCCCAGCACAGATTGTCAGACCCAGGACCTCATATCCAACCAGCACTGAGTTGAATGCTGCGGGTCTCGAAGCTCCTGATAGCTGGTATGACGCCTTAACAGCAGGACGAAATATCGTAAAGAATACAGTACTCAGGAAATGGATTGAAGAAACTGGGATGCCGACAGCGCTGGCAGAGGCAAACAAAGAAGGGCAAAACATGGTAATCAATGGCCAGAATATAGGGAATGTTGACATTGAAGAAGGCGACCTCGACTCCCTAATCGGAATATGCAGCAGCCTTGCAATGGACCTTAGTGATTACTACAGGGTCCTCAAGAAATCGAAGGTAGCGGAGCGGTTCCGTGTGTTCAGTAGACAGCTTAGATATGGAGTCAAGGCAGACCTTGCCGCGACAGACCTTCTCGAGATAACTATTACTGACGAACATGGAATTCCGATGCCTATACCCAGGCATGATGCTCGTGTGCTATCTGACAATGGATATCCATCAATATCTGATGTCCTTCGCAAGGATATAGACCCTCAGAAGAAGAGCTTGGCTAGGGATAGGTTTGCCAAGAACTCTGGACTATCACACGAGTATGCCAAG
>CAYPUO010000241.1:0-5437 GCA_964413775.1 uncultured archaeon | reverse complement strand
CTGATGAACTTCATCTGGAATCTGTTTCTCAGAAAAAGAAAGGCAAGGAAAGGATTTCCGCCATCTTCGTATGGGAAAACTATTGGGATCGAGAGAGGCTGGAAGATACAAGAGTGAAATTCGAAGTTAAAGACGCACCTGATGATGAGCCTGTAGGGACCACTCTCACTCTGATTGGGACAAAGAAGGAATGGTCCAAGAAAGAAATAGGAAGCATGCGAAGGGATATACTATCGCTTATCAATCCCTTCTCATGGGAAAAGGAGATGAAAACAGCCGGCACTGAGCCGCTGGACCCGGGTTTCAATGTCATCTTTGATGTGCCAGAGTTTGAAGAGATGTCTGGGGGGTTCTCAGCCCAGTTTCTTGAAGCGGCATGGTGCATTTTACATGGTCAAGTGGACGAGCAGGGACAGGCAGAATACAGAATCGAAACCTGGGAAGGAGTGAAAGATACTCTCAAACATCCATTTGAAAAGTCGTTTGGGACCGGTCCATTTGGATTTCGTATCTATTGGTTTAAACGGAAGACCGAGGAATACAAGGGTTTCGAGTTCGGAATCAGTGATGTCCAAAAAGCAGGCAAGGAATACGGTGGCGTACGTGTCTACTACGATGATTTTCGCGTGTTTCCATATGGCGAGCCTGGAAATGACTGGCTAGGCATTGATAGAGAAAAGGGAGCAAGGTCGGCTGCCTTACCTAAGGCACTAGAAAAATACACGAAGGGCTTGGATAGGCCATTTCTTCTTGGTCCCGGCAATACTCAGCTCATAGGTGCCATTTTCCTGTCCAGACAGAAGAATCCTGATATCATAATCGCGGTTTCGCGAAATAATCTGGTGGAGAATCAGGCGTTCCTTGACCTTCGCGAAGTGGTGAAAACTGGAATCACATGGATGACTGTTGTTTATGCAAGGGAAACTGAAGAACGAAGGAGAGTTGTTCGTGAATCGAAGGCGCCCGCAACTTCGGCAACAACCCTTGACCAGATAGTCGATTATGTTGAAAAAGCAAAGAAGAGCGCCGAAAGTGAAGAAAAGGAAGAAACACTCAGGACTATTCAAGACTTGGTTGTTTCGCTCGGGGGCACAATCGAAGAAGAAAAAGAAGAAATAATCGCGGTGGCTGACTTGTACCAAATACTAGCATCAACTGGTACCCTGGTCGGAATTCTGAGTCATGAGCTGATTGCTTTAAAAGAAGCCCTTGAGAAAGCAAAACGCAATCTGGATGACACCTCAAAGGAAGTACCTTTGTCTGCAGGCAGGAAGCTGAACAAAACTGCAAGGGAGCTACAGATATGGTACCAGTTCATTGATGAACTCTCAGATGCCGTGCGTCGGCTTCTCAACAAGGATTCTCGCGACCAGAGGGTGAGGCAGGTTGTCCATGAGGCAGTAGATGTTATTGCTGGTGCATTTGGAAGCTATTGCGACCATAACAAGGTGACAATCGAGAACGCCATACCTTCTTCAATTACAACGCCCCCCATGTTCCTAGCGCAGCTGTATTCTATCATAACCAACCTCCTGACGAATTCCATGAAGTGGGTAATGTTCAGGGGCGACCGCCGGATACGATTTGAGGGCCGTCTAGCAGGCAATAAGGTTCAAGTAAAGGTCCTTGACTCAGGCCCCGGAGTACCAAAAGAGATTCGTGAAAAAGTGTTTGAACCGTTCGTATCATATAGTTCTCCAAATCTGGAGTTGGGGACAGGCACGGGACTTGGCCTGACCATAGTTCGCAACTTCGTTACTGATGCAAATGGAAAAGTCAAGTTCATTGATCCTCCAAGTGGGTGGGGTTGTTGCTGTTTGATAGAGTTTGAGGAGGAATAGATATGCCTGAAGGAAAGGTCATGTTTATTGACGATGAGGCTGACTCTAGGGACAATTTTGCAGATTTGATATCAAAACAAATCGACTACGAAGTGGAGGCAATTGAGCCTCCACAGCTGAGTGAAATCTCCAATATCGTCCGAGACAAGCCCCGCCTGATCATCATCGACTATCAACTGACGAGGAAAAGAAGTGATGAGTCTGTAGCTTTCTATCACATGGACTCACTCCATCAAGGGGGGGCGCTACTGTCCATGTTGCGAGAGGCAACAAAAGAGATTCCTCTTGCAATAATCACTCGACCGGGCATATATGAAGAATACCCTCAGATCCGACATCTTGCTGACATTGCAGACTTGATACTGCTCAAGGAGCAGCTGTCTAAGCCAGAATATGGGGTGGGCAGAAAACTCAAAGGCCTAATCAGGGGCTACGAACAAATCAACAAGATATCTAAAGAAAAGAGAAACTGGAGTTCGCTTCTTGGATTGCTCGGAGCAACCTCCGCTGAAGAAAGCATCCTGGATGAAACAAATCCCCCTATTGGACCTGATGATTCCATAAGATCTGAAGAAACAGATTTGGCGATGGATGATATTCAAAATACAGTGAAACACACGGGGTGGACAGCTCATGATGCTAGCAAATGGGTAATTGGGACCCTTTTCAGTTATCCTGGAATCTTATACGACTTCAGACACTCAGCAGTCAGTCTGGGAGTAGAACCCGATTTCTTCTTGCATAAAGTGCAGTATAGCTTTAAGGATGCGAAATACAACGGTGCGTTCAAAGAATACAACGATTATTGGTGGCGAGCCAAACTGCGAAGCACGGCAATTGCCGCAGTTGGAGTCGATGAAGTAAGTCCCATAAACGAGGCTTTTCCTTCTTGGTTTGAGAAAAGACACAAGACCAAGGTCATTCGAGCAAAATGCATCTGGAGTGGACAGATGGCAGATGGCATCTGTTATATCCTCAAAGAGCCTATTAAAACAGATTTCAGTCTTCTGTACTATCCTGACAATCGTCCCAGTATCATGGACCAAGCAAGAGTATCATTCGAGGCCATACGGTATGGCAACAGGGCAAAAATCCGGTTAATTCGGAAAACAGACATAAAGCTATTCAACGACATAAAAGCTGGGAAGCTAGATGATTTGCGGGTAGGAGCCAGTCCTGATGTCAGTGAATGATGCTATTAGTGCTGCTTCTATTGGCGAAATGCTACAGACGCTCGTCGATATACTAGGCACCAGAATGAAAATCATAACAAATGCTCACATACTTCAAGAGGCAAGGAAGAACATGGGTGTGATCTCTGATCCCGAAACCGGTGCGGAGCAATGGGTGCTTGATATTCCAAGAAAGAAACCTTTGAGATTTGAGAAGTCGCGAAATGATCGCGGCGCGAAGCTGATTCCAGCGCTCTCTTGTCACATGGTTGGCGAACAGGATTCTCCAAATCCCCCTTCTATCTCCAGAATTGAGATGAGATTACTGTCGGATGACTATCGCCTCATATATAGAGAAGAATGGGATTCAAGCGTCATATCTGACAGATTATCGCAGCTTAAGCCCATGGAACGTGTTATGTTTCGCTGTCACTTTGATATTGGCGAAGCAAGTAAGGATGGAGAACCGAAGTACCACCTGAACTATGGTGGCGTAGCGCAGGATGAAGAGCTATGTTGGATGCCAACATCAATTAGGCATCCGAGAATTCCCTTTTTTCCCATTGACTTGGTCCTAGCCTGTGAATTACTAGTCGCAAACTTCTACCCTCGGG
This sequence comes from uncultured archaeon, assembly GCA_964413775.1. Lineage (GTDB taxonomy): Archaea > Asgardarchaeota > Thorarchaeia > Thorarchaeales > Thorarchaeaceae > MP5-2226. Next base: position 1,810 of record CAYPUO010000241.1, on the reverse strand, counting down.
ATTATTTGGCCCTCCAAAAGGAACCTGAATGGCGTGCGCTAGTGTATACGAGTGAGCATACTCTACTTCGTTCTCTTATAGATGAGTGCGCAAGACGGTGCAATACAGACGTTTCTCGAAGGAGGGTGACTAATGATGAAACTGTTTTTTCAAGTTGGTGGCTCATAGAGCCTGGCTCTTGATGGCGTCAACGAATGGGTTTCAAGCCAATGGTTCCGGTCGCAGCGCAAAGGTCAACGATGCGCCAAAGTACGGTTTCGCAGGTGTTTTGCAACACATGCAACTAACGCAGAGTTCCACTCACCCAGACAAATCCTGCGCAGTTGAAGCGCCCAGTGCACTGGACTATGGCAATCACTCGCCTTGTTGAACCAGGATGCATTGAAGGAAGTTGGGAATCAGTTCTCTTTCTTTTTCTAGCCCTTGATATTCTACTTCATTATTCACCCGATTCCATGCTGGCTTGGGTTGAAAGTGGTGATTGCTCTATGCAAACTGACTGTAGAAGTTCACAAAGAATGAGTACCCATCCCAGATAGTCCCTCGGGTCGAGTCTTCAAAGTTATAGTACCAGTGAAGATAGAACTCAGTCCTGTCATTAGTACCGCTCCTCACGAGATACCATGTTGCGTCAGACTGTGGTTCGATGTACCATATGCCATCAGTGCACTCGATCACATTGAATGCATGTCCGTGGGAGCCATATACATCACCAATGTTGCCATATCCAGACTCACCCTCAAAGCTATAGAAAATCACGGCAATTCGAATGCGCCAGTTCATCTCCTTGGCTCTGGTCATGAGCATTGCTGCGAAGTCCCCGCACGTCCAAACGCCATCCACATAGGTGTTCTCATCGGTGGAGTCCGTTGGCAGCCAGTTGCGGACCTGGCTGATTGTCGGTGTGGTCGGATGGGACAGTGGATCCTCAAAGGCTGCTTTCAGGGCCTCATGGTCAGCAAAGAGAGAACTATATTGAGCCTGTAGTGTGTCGTACTGCTCCTGTAAGTTATCTAGTTCGCTCTGTAGATAGGCTATTTGCTCATATTCAATTACAGCGATGGATGTACTTGCGACTATTCCAATCATAAGCACAATGGCAATCACTGTGTGAAGAGTATTCCTTCGCCTGTCAGCTTGATACCCTGTATCGAACATTATTCTACTCCCCGATATCGCCTAGCTTGTGCGTTCCCATTCGATTCTCGATTGGATACAGAGACATTTAGGATTTGTGCGGATAGCTGATCTTCCACGTGCTTTTGCGAATGAGGGGTCATCCTTTCACTTGATACCTAGTCACCTCTCTGCATGCGATAGTGCAGGACCATAGTCTTTCTTACCAAGGGGACTTCCAAAGCCATCCTTCATCATTTTGGTACAACATGGAAATGACTCCCAATACTATCACCTGATGGATTAGAATCAAAGCATTAATGTACTCGTTGATAGGCAGGAGTAGTAGTTAGTTCTAAAGCGATACCTAGATTGTCGGTGAACTTCTCCATTGTTTTAGTCTAGCAATGTTGGGACGGATTCGCCTTTGGAGGAACACGGATGAAATGTCTTAACTGTGGGCATACCGAACTTGAGCAAGCTGGCTTTGAGAAAACATTCACAACTCCCTTCTCGTATAAATCAATTCAACCTCTTGTGTTTGATACTGGCTGTTATGTCAATGTGCCGAGATACACCTACGCTTGTTTCTCGTGCGGTTTTGTGCAGCAGTTTATCGATCTCGAGCGTCGAAAGGATGAGATAAAGAAGCTAATAGACCACGCCATTTGCGACCACATGGTTATTGCGAATG
>CAYPUO010000240.1:0-5440 GCA_964413775.1 uncultured archaeon | reverse complement strand
GCTGAAGCCAGTTCTTGTTTGAAGCCCAGCACAAGGAATACCAAGAATGAAACAGTCATCGAGAGTCCCTCTAGAGGACCAAGAAGCTGCCCCGACTGAATATTATCAAAGCCAACAAGTGCGCCAAGAATGAATGACAAGGCGAAGACAATGGTGGTGGTCATTCCCTTCCTCATTGATCGGATAATCTTCTCATACATCTGAATGGCAACTATCATTGCTGATATTACAGTTGCATAGACGAGTATGGTTGCATTTCCTGAAACAACGTAGGAATATGCAGCAAGTGTTCCCATGAGACTATGAAGCCCAAAAGACCTCACACCAACTGTCCTTTCGAGATTGGCTTTCTTCTGCCTCTCGAGCCCTATAAGTGCCCCCACTGCGAAACCTATTAGCAGTCTCATTACTAGGTCCGGGCCTGGAAAGGTCACAACTTCTTGCACTGGGGGTCACTATCCGGACTTTAGGATGAGTACTGCTGTCCATTTAAGAGAATCTATTACAATGACTCGGCCTTTAAAAATAAAAGACCGACTGGACTGCTTCTAGTCCAGTCTTGTGTTTTTTAGGAGTGCAGAGAGCGGGATATCATAGAATACGCCAGTAGGCATCGTTCTTCGGACAGTCATCGGAAGAACGCCTGAACTGAGTTCTGCTTCTGCAACTGCAAAGAGCCCAGATGGAGCCTTTGTCATATCAATTAGCATTGGAGCGCCCATGGATATCTGGAGTGCACGAGCACCGATGATCCGTGCTTTCTCGAACTTGGTCAGCCACTTAGGGCCAGCAGGAATGCCCATTTCGACATTTTCCTTTTCTCGTCCCGAAGACAGGCTCTGCCGTTCCACCGCCGTTTCAATCGCTTTTCCAGGTGGGAGCTCATATCTTTCCGGCTCAGGCTCAGGCGCTTTTTTGCGCTTGGACTTCTTTGACTTGCCGATCACATCAACGACCCCTGCCTCAATCGCCTCAAGAAGAGCCTTTGCTTCGTCAATGATGCCTTCTGCCTTTGATACACTAAAACCAGAGATCGCAGCAGCAAGCTCTTCTGCATTTGCTTCCGCCACTTTGGTGATGGTAGCGTATCCCTCTTCTACGAGTTTCCCGGCGTTCTTGGGGCCAACACCTTGGATGTTCGTTAATATTTCCGCCGCTTCGCTGGGTGAGACCTCTGTTGATTTCTCATCAGCATCCTCTTTAGCAGGTTTGGGTTCGGGGTCTTTTGACATGAGTTGGCACACCTACATTACTACGTTTGAGTCTTTCTAATCCTCATCCATGTCTCCGCCATGAGGTCCACCTGGAGCACCGCCAGCACCGCCTTTTGAACCCTTTGTGCTGATGACATCATCTATCTTGAGGATCATCTGGGCTGCTTCTGCAGCAGACATAACAACCTGTCTATTGACAAGAGCAGACTCGACGATTCTAGCAGTCTTCATGTCTCCAACTTTTCCTTTTTCAAGATCAATACCATGGAATACTTTTCCGTCAGCGTGAGCTGCTCTTAGGTCGACAAGAATATCGATGGGATCCAGACCCGCATTCTCTGCCAGGGTTGAAGGTAGTTCTTCCACAGCATCCGCGAAGGAGTTCACTGCATATTGCTCTCTCCCTTCAAGCTTTGCAGAATAGCTTCTAAGCTCCTTCGAAATTTCGCTAGCTAGGGAACCGCCTCCGTATGTGACTGCAGGATGGATAACCACATCTCGGACAACGTGGAGTGCATCATTGATAGCTCTATCCACTTCATCAACGACATGGTCTGTCCCGCCTCTCACGAGTATCGTGACTACAGACGACTTCGGGGTTCCTTCGACAAAGAGCATTTTGTCATCGCCGACTTTTCTCTGCTCTATCAGCTTCGCTTTTCCAAGGTCTGCGGGTGTGATGTTAAGAATCTTCGATACGATTGCGGCACCAGTAGACCTGTGAATTCTCTCAACATCAGACTTCTTCACTCTCCTGACTGCAAGAATACCAGCCTTGGCTAGGAAGTGTTGAGCAACGTCATCAATGCCTTTCTGAGCGATAACAGCATTTGCTCCAGACTCAATAATCTTGTCAACCATGCTCCTTATCATTTTCTCCTCTTCGTCAAGAAAACCCTGCATGGAATTCGGATCATTGATTGAAATCTTTGCTGTGAACTCAGTCTTTGTCACCTCTAGAGGCGCTTCAAGAAGAGCAATCTTTGCGTTTGCAATTTTCTTCGGCATTCCTGAGTGGACAATTTCCTTATCGAGGACGATACCTTTCACTAGTTCGGTACTTGTTAATGGCAAACCTTTCTGTTTCTGTCTAGGAATGTTATCCATGTCGATGTCTTCGCCTTCAGCTCTGTCTTTCGAAACTGCCAAGCCTGCATCAACAACCACTTTGGCGAGTTCGTCCTTGGCTGTGGAAACAAACTTGCTTGACATTGCCACCTTTGCAGCGTCAATGAGTAGTTTCTTGAAGGTGGGGTCTGCAGGGTCAACCTGCTCAGCCACTTCGTTGATGACATCGAGCGCCTTCTCAGCAGCCTTCCGATAGCCACTAATTATGGTCGTTGGGTGAATCTTCTGGTCTAGCAATGTCTCTGCTTCTTTCAGAAGGCTTCCAGTCAGAACTGCGGCAGTTGTGGTGCCATCTCCCACCTCAGAATCAACGGTCTTTGAAACTTCAATGACCATCTTTGCTGCAGGGTGGGCCACATCCATTTCCTTGAGGATTGTTGCACCATCGTTACTAACGGTCACATCCCCAAAGCTATCTACAAGCATCTTGTCCATACCTTTCGGGCCTAATGCCGACTTGACTGACTCGGCAATAACGATGCCGGCCATGATGTTGTTACGTTGGGCATCTCGGCCACGTGTTCTTTCGGTTCCTTCTTTCAATACAATTACAGGTACCTGTTGTTGACTCATCTTTTGTTCCTCCAATCTGATTACACTGTCATGCCAACCGCATTCACTATGGTTAATGCAGCATTGGAATAAAACTGTACATGGACTTCGGCACTGGCTGCGCATTTAAAGCTTATCTTACGGCTTAGCATTCTGTCGGGCGTGTCTAGCACATTGGATAAAAACCTTGTCAACTGGTCCTATCTTTGGATAAAGGGCCGACGGAGGACAACGTTATCCCCGATTTTGCCCCCGATAGCCCGGGCAATGTGTGGACACTTCGCTCGAATGATATAGTAGGTTTCGACGCCAATTTCTCGTTGAATCTCCGGGAATGTTTCAGCGTTTGCTTGTCCTTTTGATAGGACAAGGTCGCTGTTCTTTACTAGCTCAAGGAACTCCGTTGATACATACATAGCAGGCACTCCATGCGCCCAGCCTCCATTATCTGCGATTTCCGCGATGTCCTCAATCTGCGTCCCCTTGATATCGTCACGTGTGGCATCGTTTATCATTGGCTGCCCCTTGACGACATAGGTGATTTTCCAGCCGAACTCTTTCAGAATCTGCAGCAAAGGTATGTCAAAGTGGGTTTCTCCAGCATTGTCTGCAAGGAACACAATCTTGCCTTTCTTTGATTGTATTGTTTCCCAGAGGAAGACAGAGTCATCAGGCTCAAAGCCCTCTTGCATGATTGTTTCGTATACTTCGGCTAGAGAATTCAGGTCGGGGCTATGATAAGCTGTATTGAAATCGATGAGGTTTCCTGCTATTGAGGCTGAAAGGGCCGCCTTGAAGCGATTGTAGCCAGAATACGAAGATATGGATGCGTCGATTAATGGAAGTGCTTTTTCTGCTGCACGTATGCTCTTTTCCTTGATATCTTTGTAAGGATCTTGTTTTCCGCCCAGTTCGTAGAGTTCACGATAGAGATTAATCGATAGAATCACTGGTTCAAGCCTCTTCTCATATCCTTCGGCAATTCGGCGATATGAAAGAGAGAAGAAATCTAGCTGGCTCTCCAAGTTATCTGTGAGGCGCGGTATGAGAATTTTCAGGCTCTTGAGAATACAGGACGAACACTCGGGGATAAGTGGGACGTTAATGGGCTTGTCACTCAGCAGCGCCGTCCTCCTCAGAACTCGCCGCTCGACAAGCCATCAAATAGGCATCCTCTCCATCGCGATAGTAACCTTTGAGGACGCGCTTTATCTCGAAGTTGAGTTTCTCATAGACTGAGATTGCGGCTTCATTTGTCCTCCGTACTTCCAGAAAAAATTCAGATGTACCGTATTCCTGCATTCCCTTCATTGCTGCTTCAACCAGCTTGCTCCCAATGCCGTGGTGTCGATGTTCATCACGGACGGCTACCGAGACTACATGCCCTTTCTTGGCTGGGGACCTTCCAAAGCTCGAGATGCCTCTCTCGATACGGCACATGATATACCCACATATGCCTTCGCTGCATTCGGCGACAATGAAAGATTTGGGTGCATGAAGGTATAGCCCTAGGAAAAACTGTGCGGGATAGTTCTCAGGTAGGCATGACCTGTTGATTGAAACGACTGAGTCAATGTCATCGCGGTCAAACGGACGGACTACATACTCTTCAATCATTGCTTATCCCTTGTGCCTAGAAATTTGCTAGCCTACCTGCACTTCGAACTCTTTTTATCACTTGTTGTTAGGCTTTTTCCTCAAGCAGACATCTTCTCTAGATTACTTGTCACTGTCGTCAAGAAGCTTTTGGATTTCTGAAACATCAAAAGCTGACACCAACTCATTCGCTCGAGTGATCCAGCCATCGATTTTCTCCAGTGACAAGTCATGGTCAATAGGCAGTTTGAGTGCACCGGTACTTCTGGCTTTGTTTATCTTCGCAAGGAGATTGTTTCCTTCACTCATGGACAGAGGAATCAAGCTGGATATTTGTGCACCGACGAATATTGCTTTTGCATCGAGTATCCATTCCTCTGCAACCTGCTTGGAAACGCCTGTGCTGTGCGCGATTTCCTCAGGATCGGCGATTGCGAGTTCATCAATGTCTGATATTCCAATCCTTCCGAGCCTATCAGATCTAGCGGTGTCTATGCCATCAATCAGGCTTACCGGGACCTCTTCGTCATAGTCTGCAATGGTGTTGCCAGAAAACTCAGGGTAGTCAAAGTCGTCCATCTCATATCCGATAGGTTGTCTAGGCTGTTCCAGAGCCGCATGCATTCTGCTTTCTATCTCTGCAAGTTTGCTGTATGTAGCATTTCCCTCGCGACGTATATTTGAGTAGTATGGAGCGTTGGTCTGAGCATTCTGAACTATTGAATTCCAAATGTAGAAGACGAGAATGCCAAGTGCTCCAGTGAAGAGGATGATGGATGCGACTGTGTTGTAGTCCCACAGAACCATCGCTAGTACTAGTAGTGCTGTGAGTAGGCCAGCAGATGATAGCTTCCAGATCGATTTGTATGTGTTCGTCGTTGGCATTACTCAAGTGACCTGACCAGTTTTTATGTATGTTTGTGTATGTACCTAGCTGTTTACTAGGATTG
>CAYPUO010000239.1:0-5445 GCA_964413775.1 uncultured archaeon | reverse complement strand
GATACATTCTATGTTCGAACCGCTATTGATATACTCGACCTCATCCTGGGAAACCTTTGGGACCAGACTTACGGAGGATTCTATCAAAACGGGAACCAACTGTGGGCCGTTGTTGGTGAAGACTGGCAGATTCATCTCACAGCAATACAGGGTCTAGGCATTCTAGCGTTGCAGGAGATATGGTCGTATGGCCTACCAATAATATCATACGTCAGGATAAATCCCGCTAATCCAAGACCTGACGATTCCATTTACGTGTCCGCGCTCGTTCAGGACCCCGATGGAATTAGTTGTGTATATCTCAACTACACGATTACCATCGGAGGTAATACGACTGAGGGAATAATGGACTTGGAGCCCAATCCCACGACTGTTGGAGTGTACAACAACACATTTGGGCTTCTTAACGATTCGTCTCAAGTGAACTTCTACGTGTACGCCAACGACACTACAGGAATGGCCTTCGTTGCTGGATCTTACTATTTTGCTGTCAGACATGACGTTTGGCCCCCTGTTATTAACCTCAGAGGTATATACCCGACCAATGCGACAGCCGGTCAGGACATTACTCTTCGGTTTGGAACCTATGAATTCCCGCTGCAAAGCATTACTGAATGTTGTACGCTGTTCTGGTCCGTGAATGGTGGCGCTTTCCATTCAGTGAACATGACTCTCGTAGGGTACGATACCGACTATCTGCTATGGGAAAGCGATATAGGATCCTTTAATGCAGGTGATGTAATCACCTACTACTGCATGTCGTGCGACGAAGCAGGTCTCTGGGGAGCAAGTCCGTACTACAAACTTACAATCCCCGGCCCTGTGGTGAATCTCTCACCATTCGGAGCTTGGCAGCTCGTAGCCATTTTCGGTGCAGTCGCAGCGCCAGGCTTCGGTGCTGCATACGTCTACTCGCGTAAGAAGCACTCCGGCGAGAAACAACGGACACTTAAAAAGGAGGCTAAGAAGAGGGGGCAACGTGCGAGAGGCAAAGGGCGCTCTCGGTCTCGAAATAGAGGAGGAAACTAGATGGACTTTGGAACAATTCTGTTGCTTATAGTCCTAGGAGCAGGGATTATCGACATCGTGGTCATGCTACTTGGACCCCGGCTTCGGAACTACGAAACTGTGTCTTTCGGCATGAGCATAGCATCATCACTTGCTGCAATAGGCGCCCTGTGTTATATGGCTGTGCTAATCTTCACGAATCAGTTTCAATATGAATACGTGTATGAAACAACGTCAACTGGGTCAGGTATCTTGCTCAAGGTCTCTGCACTCTGGGCAGGGCAGTCTGGCTCACTGATATTCTGGACATTCCTGTCATTTGTGATGTACTTGTTCTTTAGGCTAGTCACACGTGGCTATGAGGACGATGTCATTGTGTACCGCGCATCAATTATTCTTGCAGCTGAAGCTATCTTGATAGGCGTTAACACCTTTTTAGCGGACCCCTTCAGGGTTACCGGAGGGACAGTTCCAACGGATGGGACCGGACTGAATCCGCTGCTCCGGACATTTCTGAATGTTGTCCACCCTCCAATCGTGTTCATCGCTTATGCCATAATTATGGTTCCCTTTGCAGTCAAGTTAGCAGGATATACTGTCCATACTGATGTTCGCAACACGGACAGGATACCTGTCCTCGATTCGATTACGAGCTATATGACATCGCTAGCATGGATCATGCTTTCTCTGGGCATCGTCATTGGAGGATACTGGGCATACATCGTCCTCGGCTGGGGAGGGTACTGGGCGTGGGACCCGGTTGAAACCACTTCCCTAGTTCCTTGGCTCTTGCTGACTGGATACTACCATGCTAAACCACTCTTCAAGAGCAACGACGTGCTTCGTGACTCGTTCCTAGTGTTTGCATATTTGTCAGTTCTATTTGCTACTTGGGTCACACGAAGTGGCATATTGAGTTCAGTGCATGGGTTTGCAATCTCAATCGTTAGCTGGAGTATGCTGGCTACTTTGCTGGTAAATGTGGCAGTTGCTGCTATCGTAACAACATGGTCCGGGTACAGGGACATGAGTGATGAAGGCGACGAAGAAGGGTGGTCCATTAGGCACTTCTTTGATACGTCGGATCTTCGCAATCTGTCACTCAAGGTGTCACTGCTTGGCCTTCTAGTAGTTACCTCTGTATCGGTTGTAGGAGTCTTGTTACCAGCAGGCATTAATCTGAACACTTTGCTGACGAACCCATCTGCCAGCACAAGTGACATGGTTTCGATAGGAGAGGACTTCTTCTGGCTTGGATTCTATGGCGGGAGTTTCTTTATTCTAGTTGCAGCCTTCTACTGCATGAAGACCGCTATGGTAAGCCCACGCAGGAAAGGGATTCTCATTCTGATCCTTTTGATAGCAGGAGCTATTATTGGCAGTGTATCTTTTCTGGACCCTGCACTGAAGTTGCTGACAACTTCTTGGATTGCCAATCTGCTCGTTCCCGTAGCTGTAGGCGCGTTGGTCTATATACTGGTTGTGTTCATCCGTACTATGGCAGGAAAAGAGCCAGGGACATTTACTATCCGAAAGATGGGGCGAGTCATGCTTCATCTCGGAATGGTCATCTTGATCTTGGTAGTACTCATGAGTGAAAACGCTGTCTACTAAAACAATTCGACCTATTCTGCAGGTGACACCCATCTAATTGCACCCAATGTATGGGTGAAGGTGAATGACATTGAGCTAGTATATTGGAATAGCCAATATGACTTCCTGATGACAGTTACTGTGTCGATCATCGAGGGAAATGCAATAGTGGGCATCGGATACGCATCAATACAAGGGTCCCCTCAATGGGGCTCTGTGTCCCACACAGTATACATCCAGTCGAATGCACTACGCGATCTATTCATTGCAATAACGGGATTCTCACAGGTCACACCAACAGCGTATGCCGTGACGCTTCATGCAAAGATACTTCCCCTAATCTCCTTTGTCTGGATGGGAGCCTTCTTCATGGTGGCAGCAGTCCTTCCTATGGTAGGCATCGACTTGTCACGGCTGTGGAAGGCCTTCAAGGGCAAAGAGCACGACCTCTATGGTGGTGAAGAGCAAGCCGTGAATGAGCCTGCTCAGGTCATAGAGGAAGCTGGCGAATAGTCAAGAGATGTGATGGGGCTGGCGATGACTCCATCACACATCTTCTCCCACTCACTGCCGAGCATTTTGATTACAACTTGAATTTACCGGCTGCTGTTTATATGCGGTATATACAAGCCTAACATTCAAGAAGGGGTTTTACATTGGCTGATGACGCAAAACCGAGGCTGTGATTCTATGGTTAACATTCTAGGCATTTCCGGTAGCCCGCGAAGCGGAGGAAACACTTCGTCGCTTGTTCAGAAGGCTCTCGATGCCGCGGAGGAACAGGGTGCGAAAGTGAGGCTCATTGAAATCAGTGGCAAGACAATCAATGACTGTGAACATCAAGCAAAGTGCTATGAGAGAGGTGAGTGTATCCAAGAGGATGACCTCAATATGATTGCTAATGCCATGAAGGCGGCAGACGGTATAATCTTCGGCAGTCCTGCCTATACGGCGTCAGTGCCGGGGCCCATGAAGAGCATGTTTGACAGAATAGGTCGATTTGTGAACCTCAGAGGAAAAGTGGGCGCCCCGCTTGTTGTGGGTCGTCGGTCAGGTATGACGCTTGTTGTCCTAGAACTCATTTTCTTCATGTATGTAAAGGAGATGATTCTTGCTGGAAATCCACACTGGCCGGTGGGATTCTCGCTGAATCCTGGTGATGTACTTGGCGACACCGAGGCAATAATGTCAGCAGAGGAAACCGGACAGCGTATGGTTGAGCTTGCTTCTTTGCTCAGAGAGCATCCTGCGTCGTGGGCAAAGCCTCTGGAGTTTGGTGAGAAGAAACCTGCCTTCGGTGATGATTGGCGATAATTGCCTAGCTGCAAATCACGACTCAGAAATATCAGGTAGCAACGTCAGATTCTCTATCCATTTGTTGTGGTATTCGCCACGTACTTGCTCGGGCACTGAGCAAGAATCTCACTGGCTATGATAAGGCTAGCATTCTGAAGCTGGCCAATGGCGACTAGGTCTTGGTCGTTCTGAAGGCTAGGGCATACCCCTGTGACCAAGACTGTGATTGTATCATGGTCGCCATACATCTGCAGTGTAACGTTTGAGGCTGTGATTGAGAGCGAGCCAGCAACAAGCTTTCCTTTCACCTGTATCTGTCGACCCATGTAGGCGCTAGGATTCTGTACCACAGTATCAACGCTAAGATAGGGGTCTACGAATAGAGTGCTCATTCCATATGCAACGAATCCTAACGTCGCAATCACAATGACCGCAACAACAATGGCTCGCGTTTTCTTTTTCATACCTATTCCTCGCTCTGAGATTGATTAAGCCGTCTGACATTGGCCTCGATTCTCATCATCTTTGTGAGCAGATAAAAGAGGAAGATCAATATGCCTCCCCAGAGGATAAGTGCGACTGCTAGTAGATCTGGCTGCATTTTACATACTCCTTGACATTCTGTATTCTGTCACCCTTTCCGAGGCCGTGTCCAGTCTATATGTGAGGTCAAGCAAGACAATATAGATTAGCATGATGGCAATCATTGCAACCATAAGAGTCATCGCATGTTCAAAGCCCATGTTAAGACCTGTTGGCGTAATGACTAACGGGTGCAATGTATTCCATATGTAGATTGAGAGGTAGCTCAGAAGCACAGCGGGAAAAGCTATGATACTGAAGACTGAACCGTACTGTGCACGTACATCCCTGTCATTCACAGATGCTCTGTAGACTAGCAGACATGCATATGCAATCCATAGGATCAGGGTAGTGGTTTCACGAGGGTCCCAATTCCACGGGGATCCCCAGGTTACCTGTGCCCATTCCATTCCAGTGAGCAGAGTAATCGTGGTGAATAGGAGTCCCAGTTTGATGGAGGAACCGCCTAGTACGTCATATCTGATGTCATGCTTCCATAAGTACATGATACCACAAAACAAGGTGACTCCAAATGCTGTATAGGCGGTCAATGCAGGCGCAACGTGCTGGAAAAAGATCCTGATTGATTCCCCAAGTGTCGCTTCGGGAGGTGCATAGATCCAGGTCATATAGATGTATAGGACCCCAATGACCGCAGTGATCAAGTACAGGACGATTCGTTGTGTTCTCAAAGAGTCACTTCCCGTTGCGATAGCTCGGACACTAAAGCTACAAATATGAAGCTTTCGCTCAAATATATTTTCATGAGGTTAGTGTAAATTCAAAGACTGCAGCCGATAGGGTTACCATTGCTAACAAGTGGGCAGCCAATATTTCCAGCAGGTAACTCAAGGGGATGAGTCCAGGTCCACCAGCTAGGCCACCTGTCAACTCTATAAGTAGAATCAGCGATGAGGTTGCCGTTGGAAAGTATACCAGTGGGAAGATGGTTGCCTTTGATTCGGA
>CAYPUO010000238.1:0-5508 GCA_964413775.1 uncultured archaeon | reverse complement strand
GAATAAGGACGGTCTCGAGGCGATGAAAGAGATCCTAGGGATAGAGCCAGGGGCAAGGATTGTCTTCATCAGTGCCGATGCTAATGTTAGAGAACAAGCGATGAGGAATGGGGCTGTGAGTTTTGGTCTGAAACCAGTAACCATACGGCACATGTTAGACCTAGTTGAAACAGCTGTAGCAGCTTAATTCATTTGTACTTATGAGCTAATATATCTGCTAAATCTATCAAGCATAGGTGAGTCCCATGAAGGTCCTGATCGCTGGAGATGTTCCCCTGCTACGCTCACTTGTTCGCATGGCAATAGAGGAGGCAGGCTATGATGTTATTGGGGAACCTGACAATCTTGATGACCTATTAGCATACTGCAGTTCATATAAGATAGGAATTATTGTACTAGACCTCAGCATTACGGAATCTGAGCGAATGCGCGCGATTGAGAAGATACTTGACATAGACCAGTACATTTCAATCATTGCAATCTCAGAATTTGTTGATGATGATATGCATCAGGTCCTCACCGCCGGCGCACGAGCCTTCTTGCAGAAGCCATTCTCAATGTTCGATCTCATCGATATGATGAAAAAAGTCGAACCAGTTCTGTAGCTATTCGTGTACTCTTGCCTCAGGGAAGACAACTATACCTTCGTCCTGTATCCTAAACATGACAGGCTTCATAACATGGCCAGTTCCTCTCAGCTTAACTATCCGGATTGTCCTGATATAGTCGCCTGCAGTAAACAGGGTATCCAACCTAATCACGCCATCTGAGATGAAATAGGGCATCTCATCATTTCGCGCCCCGCTCAAAGTCCTGAGTTCATGAGTAAGAAGGACGGTAGCTTCATGAGTCATAAGCTCTCTGATAAAGCTATAGACCATCTGTCTCACATCGAATCTATTGCCTGCGAACTCGAGCAGAGGACTGATTCCGTCAATGGCAATTCTTGATGCGCCCATTTCAGTTGCCTTCTGCATTACGAGGTCGGCAAGTCTAGGAACAGTGAAGGGTTTCTCTCGAAAGAGAGGATTTTCAAATGCAATTAAATAATCGTAGCCTGCTTCTGTTGGGACTAACCTTAGGGTACCGGTTATAATTGTTAGCTTCCCATCGTCAATGGCCATCTGGGGATCCCATCCGAATGATTTCATATCTTCAATAATGGTATTAGATGATTCATCAAGGGAAAGCAGGATTGCACCCTCCCCCTTGGCTACTGAGTCGAATATGAAATGCCAGCTCAGAATGCTCTTTCCTGTCCCGGGACCTCCGGTTACTAGCATGGATCTTCCTTTGATGTAGCCTCCGCCCAGAATCTGGTCTAATCCCTCAACTCCACTGCTGATTCTTACCTTTGGCATTTCATCCTCTCGCTACACCTACATCAGAGGAGAAAATATATCCTTTGTTTGCCTAGATTACAGTTGCAACTCGCGAAGAAAAACACTAGAAGTTTTTTGATGTGTTTACAAAAGGTTTGCCTGTAGGACGAACAAGCTAGAGAGACGGAGAGAAGTGACTGAGCCTGCAATTATTCCTGACTTTGACATGTACGAGGACCGCTTAACTCAGTCTGAAAAAGATGAAATCACTGCGAGGGTTTCAGCAACGCAGCGTACAGGAAAAGACAGATTCGTCCACTTCACGGACATCTTGTCCGAGTACCTAGGAAGCGGTGAATGGAAGAATCTGAGTGATGGATTTCTTGCAATGAGTGCTAAGGCTGCATTCTTGAGAGGGCTTTATGGATACAATCAGATGCTCGCCAAGGCTACTTCAAACATCATATGTAAGGGCTATGCGGCAGCAGCCTATTGTCTTCAGAGCCTTGATCCGCGTTGGATAAACAACCTGCGGACTTATGTTAACCAGATCTGGCAGATGCGCGACCATATTGCCTTCGCTGAGTTGTCAGGCCAGCTTGCATCCATTCTGGTAGACCTAGGATACACAGAGCGCGCAAGAGAAGTCCTGTCAGAGAGCATCGACAAAGTAACGAAAGCGACAACAAAGAATGAAGTTATTCGAAACAAGGTCCAGGCTGCACTCCTGCGTTCTCGTATTCTAATGGCCGATATTGATCTGCAGGCTGGGTCCAGAGAAGAAGCCCTCATGCGTCTTGATTCCGCAGAAGACACAGCTCGACTCCTTGACCTTGACCTAGCACAGACTGACATTCGATACTACCGAGCCAAGGTCCTGGACTTTTCGCATGAATACGAGCGTGCGACGGAAATGCTCAATGGAGCATTGAGAAAGTACGAACGAATGGGCTACCTACAGGGTGTAGCGAATGCCAAGAATCTCCAAGGCGTAATATTCATGGAGCGTGGGTATCACCAGGAGGCGAGGGACCTTTTCGAAGAACTGCTAATCGTTCAGCAGCAGCTAAACAACCAGATTGGTCTCGCCAAAACACTGGTTAATGTTGGAGAGATTGACAGAGGTCTTGAGCAATACGAGCAGATGGAGCTATACAACCAACGAGCCCTTGAGATTAGTCAAGAAGCGGAGTATATGCGAGGAATTGCAACAGCAAAAGTGAACATGGGTGATGTAGCATTTCATCGGGGCGATTTTGAGGGTGCAATCTCATTCTATGAAGATAGTATGGCGATAAGTAATAGCTCGGGAATGAACGATATCCATACCCTCTGCTTGTTCCTGAAGGGCGATGCACTCTTTATGCTACAGAGATACCTAGACGCTCTGAACGCCTACAAGAAAGCGCACGAATTTGCGGACGCGAACAAGTATCCCGTTGAGTCGTTCTCTGCTGTCGTGAGCACAATAGTAGCAGATCAGTTCTTGGGACGACCAATCGATTCCAAGCAGATCGCGATGATTACGGGCATAATCGGCTCGTACTCAGAGTGGCTCGATGAATCCGATAGCAGTCTTATGCGTGAAGTTCGGTCCCGCGTTTACCAAGATTCCACGATTGAGAGTGACTCATGCATCTTCTATGACCGCGAAAAGAACTTCGAATGCCGTGTGGAACGAGAAAGCCCGAGGACTGGATGCGGGGGAAACCTCCTTTGGAAGGGCATTATCTGTCCATACTTCATGGATTTCCTTCACAGAATCAGTGAAAACGCGTAAGACGCAGCAAGTATTGAGAAACGGCCTACTTATTTATATAAGGTGATTAGGATAAGAGTGCGCTGCAAAAGGGGATCTTTGCATGGACACAGACGGTAGAATTCCTCCGATAGTAGAGGAAGTTCTGTCCTCAGACGACGGCTTTATCACTGTAATCTTGGGTCTGCCGGGGACAGGGAAGTCCTTGTTTGTGCAAGAGATAATGAGGCATTTTGAAAACTCTTCAATGATTGTGACGAGCTCTGAGAACTACTCTGCTGTAGCGAATTCGCTCAGAAACCAGATTAAGGAGTTCGACTCCAGACAACTACTGGCAGACTTCCAGACTCACACAATAGAGTCGCTTTCACGTGATTCATTGCTGAAGGACCAGCTTTCACAGCTTGTCGGTGGTGATGAATCATTCTACTCCAGAAACATCATCATCATCGACTCGTGGACGGATTTCCTGAACTCATTAGACCCGAGCGACGAATATTCTGTTCAGCAATCAGTGATCACTGCCGCTAGAAGAGAAAAGAAGAAGCTCGTTCTGGTGACTGAGTGTGATTGGGCACAACACCATGTTAGTTCGCTCCATCATTCAGCTGACGGAGTGATACATCTGGAGAAGGTTCGAGATGACCAGAGAATGTATCGTCAGGTGGTGATAGAGAAGATGCGTTCCGTCCCTATAAATCAGGACTCCTTCCTCTTCACATTATACTGGGGTCGCTTCACCTATATCCCCTTCTATACGCATGAGTATCCACCCATTACAATTGAAAGAGACCCAATTCCCGATGCCTCACCGGTTCACATGTCTACAGGGAACACAAGTCTTGATGAGGTCCTCTCAGGAGGATTTCAGAGAGCAAAACTCAGTCTAATAGAAGTGGACAATCTCGCAGTTCCATACTTGGAAACAATATACATACCGTTTCTGTCAAATCATTTGCAGCAAGGACGCCCTGCAGTAATCCTTCTCCCTGAAGGATGGTCACCTGAGACCTTCACAAACAGTCTAAACCAGTTTGTTGATAAGAAGCGAGTAGATGAGCAGGTCGTATTCTTCGGAAGGCAAGCCCTCGGCAAGCACCTTAATGCAAGGGCAATTAACTCTGACCCCTGGAAGACTCTTCAGGAGATACGCTACGAATCAGAAGTTCTAGAACGCAAATTCAATCATGAAGCTACAGAGCTATTTGCTATGGACACACTTGAGAACATGTATGGGGAGAAACAAGTGCGCGGGATGATCGCTGAGATCTCAGCCTCACTCTCTTCAACGAAGCGAACCACAATCGCTATCATTAGCAGTGAGCAGGCCATCAAGAGTGAGTCAATTTCGCATCATATCCACCTACGTGTTAGAGAGATTTGTGGTGTCCTCAGCGTCTGTGGTGCAAATCCCAGGACGAATTTTCTCGCCATAAGGCCCATCCTCTCGGGTGGATTCCTAGACTACGAACTGATGCCAATTGTGTGAGTGATGAAAAGTGCAGAAATACAAAATACTCGTTGTTGATGACGAAGAGATCACGACTGACCTTGCAAAGAGGTTTCTCGAAAGGTATGACTTCGAAGTTGTCTGCTCACATGACGGCGAAGGCGCACTAAAGGTCGCATATTCAGAGTTGCCAAATCTGATTTTACTGGATGTGATGCTGCCAGACATTGATGGCTTTGAAGTGTGCAAGCGTCTGAAGAGTGATGATGCTTTCAAGAAGGTGCCAATCCTGATGTTCACGGCGAAAGGTCTCAATCGAGACCGCGAAAAGGGACGGGAAGCCGGTGCGGACGATTACATCGTTAAGCCTTTCTCAGGAAAGGCTCTTGTAGAAGTAATAAAGAAACATCTTGGAATAACGTAGGTGAGTTCAACAACATGACGGGTCTGGAAGATGCCGCTCAATTGCACCCATCAATAGTAGATGGTCTTTTGAATCGACCTCCAAAAGGCTATGTCTATCTGGTGATGGCTGCGCAAGAGAGCCATTACGACCTCTTCATGAAGACCATAATCAAGAAAGCCATTGAGAACGATATGCGAACACTAAATGTTATAACGGAAGCGAGAAACCGATTGCTCTTGGAGGATCTTGCAAAGAAACAGGGGGACAACTTTCAAATCCTAGAAGTGAACTACGGCCAAGACTCACTCGGTAACCATACATGCTCACCACACCTTCATGAGATCAACATTATGATGCGCAGTCTGAGAAATGTGATTCAGCCAAAGGTGGTTACATTCGAGTCCCTCACTCCGCTACTCATCGATTTCTCGGCAAGGGATGTCGTGCAGTTCTTCAAGGAAAGCGTTGAGGAGAGCATCAAGAATGGTTCTGTTGAGTTCTACCTTATTTACTCTGACACAGCGGACAACATTACGATGAATCAGCTGTACTCCTTGGCACAGGGTATCGT
>CAYPUO010000237.1:0-5571 GCA_964413775.1 uncultured archaeon | reverse complement strand
ACTCGATGATAGTTCCGACACGGCCATCAATTTTTGAGATCTGGTCGATGGGGGACCTGGTCATAATCTCAACTTCATCGCCAAAAGTCTTCAAGAGAAGTATATATGCATCCTTCACGCGCTTCGCTGTCTTTGACTTTATCCCAAAGGCAACTCGCAGTGTGTCAAGGAGTGGGGGCATACGGAGATACTTCGGGCGGTGATCGGGGGACTTACTGATGCCTTCGCCCAGCAGTGATGCTCGGTCTCTTACACCTAGCCTTAGAGGCCTGCCATCACTTGGACATCTAACAATACGCTTGTGGATATCTTGGACGAGTCTTAATCTCTCAGAGATGTCCCTACATCTCACATAGATATTGAGCTGCTCGAATGGAGCAGGCCTGTTCCCGTCTTCAATTACAATTGTGCGCCTGCATTTTGGACAGAATGATAGGTAGTATTTTCCTAGTCGAGGGTCGAGCCCCACATTTAGACAAGGACCGCGGCCCCCCTGCCTGAGGAGTGCCTTTCTCAACTCGCTGTAAGAAGGAAGGTTCATCTCAAACATCACGAATTCTCGGCCGAGTCTGTCAGGCGATGGGGAGTGTGCGTCACTACTTGTGATATAGGTGAGCCGTCGGATTCCAGGGATGTTGTCAGCAATCTCCGAGTCTGCGGAAAGCCCTAGCTCAAGGAAATGGACATGTGCCGCCTCTGAACCGTAGGCACCCTCAAGAGTAGAGTACTTGCCTTCTCGGAAAATCGACCTGAATGGAGTAAAGGCATGCGCAGGACCAATGAGACCTCCAACATCTCTCACGCTACCCGCTAACATCTCGGCCGACATATTCACACGCGGACGGCCTCCCCACTCATGGTCCATGTTAGGAGAACTACCAGAAATCGCGGACCTAAGCTTGTGAACTGCCTCGAAATCGGGCAGGATTACCACATGATGAATGGATTCCCAATCTTCAATCTCAACTGTTGGAATAAACGAAACATCGCCGTAGACGAGCTGATCATCTCTACTCACCAATATGTTTTCAAGATGACCCAGCCAATCTGGTTGCGTAGCATCTCCTGTTCCTAGCAAGTTGATTCCTTTCTCTATAGCACAGGCCGCCAGATTCGGTATTGTCATATTCTTGCTAACGCCAATCGAATGCAAAGAATGGATATGCAGATCCGCGGTCACATGGTGCAATTGAATTCTCCTCAGATGCGAATGTTAACTTTCACTACTTCTTCCTTCTGAGCATCTTCAAATGCCTGTGTGGCCTGTTCGAGAGGATACTGTGAAGTAACGAGCTTCATAACCTCAATACGACCTTTCTGCAGCATTTCAATGGCCATTTTATAGTCGCCACTCGAGGTTCCAATGAGACTAATGTCACGCCTAATCAACGCTTCTGGATCAATTGTGTACTCATTGATAGAGCGGCCAGTGAGTGCAACCTTTCCTCCACTGCGAACAACGTCCAGCGCTAAATCCAGACCAGCCTTTGACCCGGTTGCCTCCACAACTACTGCAGGACCTATCGACGTTGCATCAAGAAGTCTTGGTTTCCACTCAGACCCCAACCGGAGGGTGTTTCGGAGACCCAGTTGTCTCGCGACGCCCAGATGCCATGGATTATCACCAAGAAGATAGACATTCGCACCGAATGCATCATAGACCTGCGAGATCAAAAGACCCAGTTTTCCAGTGCCAACGATGAGAACGTTTTCATCAGGCTCGACGGTGGTCCGTGTGTATGTATCAATGGCCTTCGACAGGGGCTCTACAAATGTACCAGTGACGGCATCTATAGGGTCAGGCAAGATGTGTATCATCTCATACGGCACCGCAATGTACTCTGCCATACCTCCATCCACTGTGACCCCAAGTGTTTCTCTTGTTTCGCAGAGATGTTTGGCCTTGTGGGTGCAGTGCCAGCAGGACCCACACGATATGTCGACTTCAGTTGTGACAGGCACCCCAGCAGCCAGTTCTGGAATTGAACTCTCGTGTACTACTCCTGCAAGCTCATGCCCAAGGATCATAGGGAGCTTGACGTCGATTTCACCCTTCCAAATCTTCAGGTCTGTTCTGCTGACCCCAACAGAACGCACCTCTATCCGGACATAGCCGGGAAGCAGAGGAGGCATAGGGGTATCAGCAATCTGAAACCCGTCGTGGGTGAGTACTAGTGATTTCACACAATCCCCTGACAAGTTGAGTCAATTGGTATCAATAAACCCTTCGCTACAAAACAGCTCTTTACCATACTAGCTACACAAATGATATTTGGATACGAACTAGGAATGCGGGGTGAAATGCCTTGAGCAATGAACCTTACTTCTCAAGAAGACTGCTTCCGGACGAAACTACGGTATGGACTGGGCTCCTGCAGCCAGATGAGCCGCCTGATGACGCTCAACTCACCCAATCTTACATGCGTCTTGAGGATAGTATGTTCTTCGTGTCCTTTCTCGGCGATGAAACCGTAGAGATATCCACCATCTACAGAGATCGAGTGCGCATGAGTTTGCTCTTGAGCTCGGTGCGGATTCTTAATGAGTACAGAGAGAGAATTACAAGGCACATCATAAATACATCACTCCCATTCTTCAAGACCGTAGCAATCAGACAGGCTGAAGCGATTGTGAGTCTGAGAACTTCAGCAGATAAGATTCCATTCCCATTGGTCACTGAAATTGGCTCGTGGGCATTAGAAGCACTCACGGAAAATGGATTCAATAAGGCCGGCGATTATGTGAGAATGAGATTCAGGGTCCCCAAGGCGGAGTCAGGCCAATCCTATACGTGGGACAGGCAAGAATCAAAAACCGAAGAGCTGAGGAAACTGTTCTGGAGCATTGATGAGAAAGAGAGGCCAGACTATGCATCACTATGGTTAGGGTTTGCTCTCGGTCGAGATAAAGGGATCCATACCCTATCGATTAACAACGATACGAAATTTGCGATATCTTTTCAGCCGCTGAATCAGGCAATCATAATCAATTCAATGCTGTATGATTTAAAATCCGTGAGCCACCATAACGCCGTAGCGAGAGTAATCGCTCTGGCTCGTATGCAGAGATACGAAGACATCGTATTTCCACTGCTCTCAAGATCAAATCCAGTCATTGATGAAATCAGCAACACGTGTGGAAACCCCATTTCAGAGATTCCATTAGAACTGTGGAGAAAGCCACTGTGAAAGCATCTGTATTCGGAAAGCCTTTTGTTGAGATTGCTACAGATTTCAGTTGGTCTTCTAATGCCATCCTTGAAAGCAGTCAGACGCGGCACAGGCATACACCTGAGATATGGTGAAGTGCAGCTAGCATTGGATACAGGAATTCCAAAATTGACTACGCTTCTCTCACATGCCCATTCAGACCACATTGGAGACCTGCATCTGGCGAAGCAGGTAATAGCCACCCAAGAAACCATAGATGCATTAGCAGCAAGAGGCGGCAAGGTAGCACAACCAATCAGCAGCATTAGATACAATGAAACATTCGGTCAGATTGGAGCTTACATTACATCCCTCAATGCAGGACATGTTATCGGCTCAGCGATGTTCAGGATTGAGTTTGAGGACGGTCTTAGCGTCCTATATACGGGCGATTTCAACGCAGTGGATAGCATTGTGCACACTGCAGCAAAACCAGTGCATGCAGATGTCCTCATAACTGAAGCCACCTACGGGACACCACAATGGATATTCCCTGACCGATCATTAATCCATGCTGATATAGTCAAAACTGCAAAACGGATTATTGAGCAGGGAAGAATCCCTATCTTCCGAGCATACTCTTTGGGGAAGGCACAGGAGGCAATCGCGCTTCTCCAGAATGCTAACCTTGAGGTGCTTTCGGGAAATCAGGCAATTGATTCTGTCTGCGAGGTCTACAACCATTACGGGTCAAGACTGCAGTATTCAAGCCTTGAGTCAGATGAAGCAAAGAACTCACTGCAAAACGGATGTGCTGTTGTTACGTCGGCTCCTCGCCATGCTATAGCAAATGTGAGAAAAATGCTTGGCAAATCGTTTGCCAAAGACCTTGAAAGAAGGAAGGAGTCATTCAATCTCTCGGGATGGACATTAGGAGAGTATAGGAACGGTGGGTTCCCTCTGAGCGCCCATACGGATTTCCGCGGACTTCTTGAGTTCGCAGAGGCTGTCGGGCCAAAAATCGCATATTGCTTCACGGATAACGCAGGGGTGCTGTCGGGCCATCTGGCTAAGAGAGGAATAGACGCGGTCCCACTTGAGTAGGTGAAATGAGTGCCTGAGAATGAGTCAGACTTGGTAGAGCCAATTCATGCAGAATCGTTCTTCTCAGTTTCAAGAACTGGAGAAATCCATGAGCGGCTGTGCTTTGAATACCTTGACTATGATGGGTACTACAGCAAAGTCATTCAGGACGAGTATCTTCTATCAAAGGAAACAGCCAAGCTGTCTAGCAATATGCAATATTTCCTTGACCAAGAAAAAGTGGAGATCAATGAAGAGCGAGTAGAATCAGTGGTGAGATACGTCGACATCTTCCTCAAGGAACCCACTGACGTTGTATCTATTGTGTACTTGATAGATTTCGCTGGCAAGTTACAGAAGGGAGGAAACAAGATCCAAACATGGTTGGAAGAAGAGGAAGCTCCCTATGATTTTGAGATCATTTGGCGCTTCCCCTATGGCACGCAGATAACTGAGATAAACACCAAACTGGACTATCAGATATACAATGGTGACTTTGTCGTGCTGTGGGCGCTCCAGGGTGACTCCGTTGGAGGTTATGAGCTAATGGAATTCATAATCCCCGAAAGAAACCTTGATACAAGGATTGCGAAGACTCGAGAAAAGGTGTAGTGTGGAATGCTGCTTCAACTAGCACTGACAATGCAGAACATCGCCCTACTGATAATTCTGGCAGGAATTCTCCTGATAGTTCTTGGTTTTCTTCTATCGTCAAGAGGAGTTGAGCAGAATGAAACAAGTGTTAGAAAGACTAGAGCAATTGTCTTCATCGGACCGATTCCACTTGTGTGGGGTTTCAGTAGAAGGACCCAGGCACTTCTGGCATTAATTGCTATTCTGATATTCGCTGCCTTTCTCTTCTTAACACTCTAGCCACTCCAGCCGCACTCAGGACAGGTATGCGTCCCATGGATGAATCGCACGATGCGGCCATCGGCAAGACAATCAGGGCAAATGGGCATGTCCCTCTTGCATGCCCTACATTTAGTAGAATGATTGAGATCTCGAAGGCATGTTATCGTTCCGCAGGAGGGGCATCTAATGGCATGCGAAAGACAGAATTCATTGTGGCACTTATCACATCGAACCTTCGCTGAATTCCTGCAGAGAGTGCAAACCTTTGCCACGCCCTTCACCAACAATTGAAAGTGATTTCAACGTAAAAAAGTATCCTTCTGAAAACATGGAGTTGTACCTAGTCCTAGTATTACTACAAGATTACCAACCCTCATAGATTACAGCACCACTATTATGATGAGTGATTCATTATGCAGTTTGTTTGCAGAAGCTGTGGCGCGAGATCAAGTGACATAGACAAGGTACTAGATGGGGCTTGTTT
>CAYPUO010000236.1:0-5574 GCA_964413775.1 uncultured archaeon | reverse complement strand
CACCGATACTGAGTAGCTCATGGTTTCATTTGTTTCAGACTGCGTAGTATGTTCAAAACGTATCTTTGTGAGCACTGGATATAGCGAGGTTGCAACTGCAATTGATACAAAACTCATCATGAACAAGAGACCAAGGATAACATCATAGATTCCAAGAGAAGTCAGACTGGTAGAGCTCAGAAGAATAAGACGATCGGTGTTCTGAATAGTAACATCTATTGCTTGGAAGAGAAGATTTGGTAGCGCAAAGGCCAAGACAGGGCGCATATCAATGGCTGACGGGCTCGTCTGAAGAGAAGCAAATGCTGCTTGGACAAAGATGATGACGGCACCAGCTTCAGCAAATAGCCAGCCATATGCAACACCAAGCACATTGAAGCCTATCCAAACAAGGCCGATTGTTCCGATAATACGGATTGTATCAAATGCAGTTCGTCCAAGAGCAAGACGCAATATTCTGTATCTCGCAAGCAGAACCGAGTCCAAGAATGCATCCAGAGCTGAAAAGGGAATAATAAGGATTAGGACAGCAAGCATGGATGGAGAAAGATATCCTGCACCTGAGATAAAAGGTGAAATAAGGAGCAGCGAAACCATCAAGAAAAACGATGAAAGAAGCACCAACAGGATGCCTCTCTTTATGTAACTCCGAATGAGATCAGACCGATGCAGAGACTCCTTTTCAGGAATCACCAAAGGTGATGCGTGGTTAAGCCCCAGGGTCCCGAGGAACTGAGTGAATCCATAGATGACTCCCAATAACGCGACCTGCCCCATTTCAGAAGGAATGAGTAGTCTGGTTAATACCATTACATTCAAAATTCTGAACATGCCTGATAGAATGGATTGACCCATCAACATCGAAGTGCCTTTAGCTGCTTGGCCCGTATAGTCAGAAATTGAGTTCAACTCTCCTTTTGATGATGCTCGTTTGTGTACAGGAAATACAGATGGTGCAGACTAATAGGCAAATGAATCTGTCGGGAAAACTCACTGGGAAGTCTTTTGAGTGACCATAGAGTGAAATCCCACGGGAAAAATGCTGAAAATAGTTATGATATCCCCACTGCCTCCCGTAGTAGCAGGAGAATCAAGCTACACCTATGAATTGATGGAAAGGCTTGTGGAAACCCAAATCTCCGATTGGTGGCAATCACCAATCGGGAAGCAGACGAGCTTCCCAAGCATGGCGGACGGGTAAAGACCCTGAGGATATGGGACGGAAGGAGTATTCTCTATCCATTTATGCTCTGGAAAGAGATAATGAGAGAGAAACCAAACATCGTTCATGTGCAATTCGGCCCACATGGGGAAATCTATGGGGGCTTCTTTGGCGAAGTCATGCTGGTCCTTCTGCTCCTCCTAAGACTAGGAGGCATCAAAACAACTGTCACCCTTCATAGCACATGGATTGGCTATCAAGTCAGGGAGAGAATCAAGAGCTACAAAACACTGAGCAGTGTTTCATTCCTTGCCGTTCCTGCTTTCAGACTCTATATGAAGCTGCTGAAATGGGGAACGACTCTCACCCAGCTGAGTACAACGAAAATCGATTCCTCATTGAGAAAGGCGTTCCTTAGGGAGTTCGGCTTCCCGCCCAAAAGTGTCGTTGAGATTCCCCATCCTTGTCGACAGATAGAGAACATTCCTGACAGAGCTGAGTGTAAGAAACTCCTGAATTTGAATGGGAAAATCGTGATTCTCATCTTTGGATACATTCGGAAAGGAAAAGGAATAGAGTTTGCAATACAAGCCATGAAGATCCTATCTGATAGGCACCCTGATGCATTGCTGCTCATCGCAGGGCGTCCTCTAGACAAGGACTCAGAGAATTATCTGGACACACTTATCACGCAAACTAAGGATTTGCTTCTTGGGGACTCAGTTCGTTTTAGAACTAAGTACATCCCCCAAGACGAAATCCGGCTGTATTTCTCAGCCGCTGATATTATCCTCTTTCCATATTCTGAAAGCGTAGGAGCGAGCGGTCCGATTCACAACTCGGCGGGATTTGGTAGAGCTATTGTGGCATCCAATGAGGGTTATCATATGAAAGAAGCCATTGGGGGTTCGCTTGCCTTGTTTAGGAGTAGGTCATCTCAATCGCTAGCCCATGTACTTGATGATGTCCTAAGCAGCAAATCAAGACGCCTAGCCATGGGAGAAACTAATAGGGAGTATGCCAACAGGGAGAATTGGCAGCTTGCAGCAAAAAGAACGCTCGACTATTATCGCTTAGTACTCAGCTAACTGCCGTGGAACAGAGTCTGACGAATACTTCACTCAGGCAGTCCCAAGAGAATCTGCGTTCTGCCTCAATTCGGGCCGCTGCTCCCAGTCTTGTCCTGTATTCCGGATCTTTACAGAGAGCAATAACAGAATTGCAGATTCCTTCCGTATCATCAGGCGATACAAGAACACCGACACTCTGGTTCATCACCTCAGCAGTTCCCGCTACATTGGTGGCAACAATCGCAACGCCAGATGCCATATATTCGAACAACTTCAGCGGCGAGGCAGCCTGAGCAACCGGAGTGTTTGGAAAGAGACATAGAGCTATGTCGGCAGCCGCGGTAAAGGAGGGCATATCCTCATATGGATGTAGACCTGCATGAACGACTATATGCCCGAGATTATTTTCTATTAGATCCTGGAACAGATTCTCAGAGGTTTCTCCTGCTCCCACCAACAGTACTACGGCCTGAGGGAAGTCCTTGTCCAGTTCTTCAGCAAGGCGACGGATCACTGAAACACCAGCCCACGACTCAAGGTGCCCGGTGAACAAGACAACAACCCGATCACTCAATCTGTATTTCTCAATAACAGCAGAGGTGTCAATATTCGGACGAAAGACTGCTGAATCAACACCATTCGAAATTACGTGAATCTTGTCAGAATCAATGCCATAATCCACTAGTAGATTCTTCAGGAATTCTGTAACCGCAAAAATCCTGTTGGATAGTTTGTAAAGCATGAGTTCCACAATCTGTAAGAGCGCGGGACCCAGACTCGATACCTTCTTGTTAATCAGCCCTGCCGCATACGCTGACATCCAGTCAGGGCATCCTACAACCAAGGGCTTGAATACCATTTTTGAAGAGAGAAGTGAAACAATTCCAACTATTGGAGTAGCATGCGCAGAAACGACTACGTCCGGATTAAAGGCCAACATCGATCGAATACCATAGAATGAAAAAATCAAAATCGTAAGAAGGAAAGCAACGGGGGGAAATCTGGCCCACATTGATAATATGTGCCTATTGAGAAGCAGGTATTCGTATGTAACATTGCGTTCTGTAATTACTGGAGGAGTCTTCCAATTCTCAACATATGGCCAATTCGCAGGCCGTTCTCCAAGAAGATACCGCAATGGCTGGGTAGCGACGAAATGTACTGAAACTCCATGTTTAGCTGCACGCAGACCAAGTTCATACACAGACCGGTCAGAACCGAGATATGGAGGAAAGTGTTCGACGAATATTGCAAGTCGTTCCAAGCGAGACACTACAAGTTCCTCCTGACATTGGGATATTTTGCTTGTGGCTCCTGATATAATTTGTGCGTGTAGAATTAGTGTATCATGAATCCTTTGAAGAAGCTGATGCTTTGCGCGGCTCAAGAAAATCCAACTCTGATTTCAAGATAACATAGGAGCCCAAGGACAAAGCGATCAGAGTTGGGACTATGACATAGTATATGGGATTGTACAGTGCAGACTCAGTGGTGTAGAAGAGATCGACGATATATTCTCCGATTGCCCTGCTCCTCGGAAAGACAGTCAGGAGCAGCTCATCAATATGAGCAGATCCAATAGAGGCATTCCAAGCTGAAAAAGAGAATCTCCATAGTAAGAATGTTAGGTTTGTAAAGAGACCAGTCCTAGGGATGATGCTACCGTTAATCTCTTCATGCGCGTCGGTTTCTCCAGTGAAGTTCAAGGACAGGTCAGAGAGCCCACCAAATGTGGGGTCCCATGTTGTTTTGACTCTGGCAACAAACTCTGTTGATGCATCAACGTTGATATCTACCTGCTTCAAAAACTGAAGTGAAACGTTCTGAAGGGACAACGAATTGTTCACCCGACTAGTATCGAAGTAGAAGACACCATTAGAATTGAGCGAACTTCTGCTCCAGTTAATCTCTGACGGAGGAACTGAAGAATTGTCAAGGTCCAGAGATCCATGCCATCCATTTACAGTACTGAAGCCATCTTGCCATGTCTGGGTTTCTTCAATTCCAAGGCTATTGAAATTGTCATGTGTGTAGCTAGGATAGAGGAGCAAGAGACATAGAAGAACAGTCATACTCATCTTCCTATCCTTAATCAACAGCAACACAGGAATTGCCCACAGAAGATACCAACCATAGAATACTGCTCGTGTGAGAGTCGCAATAAGCAAAATGGTGACACTAATGAGCAAGAGCACCGAGTCTCTAGAAGGCTGATAGAAGCGTTTGTTGGTTATTCCCCTGTAGGAGTAGTAGAGAATGAGAGCGCCAATCGAGATAGTCGTTATGCCTCGGACAATACCTACATCTATGGGGTATCTCCAATAGACCGTGTTGGCCAAAGGCAGAAGGGGATAGACAGCCGCACTAATACCCATCACGATTAGGACCGATGCTAGCACAAAGGAACTCCAATGATATGACCTCGAGTTTGATACTGCATCACCCCGGATTGTCTGACGAATCATAATGATGATTCCAAGAGCAATCCCTGATAATGCAAAGCTCGTGATTAGCAGGCGACCGGGGCCTACCGCAATCAATGAGCCGACCAGAACGGCGAAGAAACCGGGGCTGGAAGATGTTGTAGCAATGCTGGATGTGCTCCCGGGAATGGCAGAGAGAAACAAGAACGGCAGGAATGTGGCCACAGCTGATAAGCCAGCACTCATAGTGAACTCCAGACGATTCCTCCATCCACTGGCGTAGAATAGACCAACAGGAAACAAGAGGAGAGGATACACCTTGGTGGCAACCGCTAGGCCGAGGAAACAACCTGACATGCGGTATCTGTTGCTAACGAGAAAGAATATGCTCAGCAAGAGAAAGAGATTCACCAACGGCTCGAAATGACCATTCCATCCCGACTCTATGATAGAGATGGGCAAAAGGGCATAGGCTAGAGGAGCAAGAGAGAGAAATCTACGGTCAGGTCTCTGAAGAGAGATTTTCCAGATAACGAAGATGACGCCGAGATCAAGTATGCTTGCCAGTATCCTGAAGGAATTGACAGATGGTGCAACAAGAGATATTACAAGAATGAAGTAAGCGAACACGGGAGGGTAAGGGAAGTAGAAACCGTAGTACGGGAGTTTCCCACTCAGCATGAACTTGCCGAAATCGAGATACCAGAGTGGATCGAGGGAGATATACGTATCGAGGTTCAGAAACATAAAGCGAATGCCTAGCGCTATCGCACATATGAGAACGAGGCCCCTCAAGCCGCCAAGGAACTCTCTCCCTGTTTCTCTTTGGATTCGGAGGAATAGAGCAACGGAGAGGACATAGACGACTATCCAGACATAGACGAGTATGAAGAAGGGATACATGATACTGCCATATGAC
>CAYPUO010000235.1:2102-5577 GCA_964413775.1 uncultured archaeon | reverse complement strand
CAATAGCACTGTGAAAGATGCCTGCTGCTACGATGGGAACATCCTCTACTATTTGATTCACTTCGGGTATATCGAGGACCCGCGGACCCAAAGGCTCGTGCAGTTCCAAGTTGATAACCACTCGGACGATGTGGGTGGTTGGAAATGCAGAGCCTATCCCATCAACGAGAAAGGCGTCTTTCCGAAGAACTGCTACATGGGAGGAATAAAAGTCCTCAAGGCCCTTTCAAGGATTCCTAGGAGTAAAAGGAGTGTTGCTATTGAACGAATCATATCTCAGGAAGCTGAGCTCATCCTAGAGAACCAGATATACAGGTACCTACGTACGCCCGATGGCAAGAGGAAAGAGAAGGCAGGATGGAAACGATTTGGATTTCCTCTATTCTACCAGTCAGATATCCTTGAGGTGCTTGACACTCTGACTGTGCTCGGAGTCAGGGATGAGCGAATGCAAGAAGCCATCGAGTTTGTCGAGTTTCAGAGGACTGAGGAGGGCACTTGGACGCTCAAGAACACATTCAATGGAAAGATGTTGTGTGACATTGAAGAGAAGAACCAGCCCTCGAAGTGGATAACCCTCAGGGCGATGAGAGTGCTAAAGAAACACTATGGAGAATGATTGCCTCAGTCTGAGTTGATCTTTCTCCACAACTTCTTGTTCCTCTTGTAGAACTCCTTCAGTGTTTCAAATTGCTTGTCATACACGTCGATATTCATCGGTTCAGGCTCAAATACCCGCTCCACTTTTATCTTATCTGCGGCCTTCTCAAAGTCACTAATCTCTCCAAGGCCGACAAACGCAACCATGGAGACCCCAACAGTGCCAGCACCCAGCGGATTCTCCATTCTGCAAACTGGCTTCTGGAGAATGTCCGCATAAATCTGCGTCCAGATATCCGAATTAGCACAGCCACCAATTATGTTGACTTTCGAAACCGTCCCGAGCATTCTTCCCTTTTCTATTCCCTCCATCATCCAGCGAGTGTGAAATGCCACACCTTCAAGGACTGCCCGTACCATGTGAGGTTTCTCATGCGCAAGTGATAGGTTGAAATAACCACCCCTAACGGTATGGTCGTCTATTGGACTCCGCTCTCCAAACATCCATGGAGCAAAGATAAGGCCCTCACTTCCTGCAGGCGCCCGCCCCGCAACTGAATCAAGGGTCTGGTAGGGATTCCGTTCTCCGCGCTCACATTCAGCACATGCAGGAGAGGCATACTCACGCACGTTCGCACATAGGTCGCAGTGCCAATTCTCTTTCAGGTGCTTAAGGCAGGCACCTGCAGATTCCTGTTCTGCAACAAGGAGGTATTTCCCCGGAATTGCACTGTTGATAGAGCCAGTATAGGTGAATATGTCCAGCTTTCTATCAGTAACATGAGATCCAATCCAAGCACTGGAACCGCAGTAGACGTGGACCTCCCTATCGCGGACTGCCCCAGAACCAACTCCGGCGGCCGGCATATCGCCGCACCCGTTCACTACTTGGGTCGAAGTCGTGAGACCCAGCTCAGATGCGGCCTTGGGCGTAAGAGTACCGACTATCTCTGTGGTTGGAGCGAGCGACGGCAAGCGGTCCTCGTCAAGATCAATCCAGTTCAGTATTGTGTGAGACCATACGTTCTTACCCTTACGAGAGTTCATGAACCAAGTCAGATTGGCACAATCCCACGAAGTGACATACTCACCAGTGCACTTGTATATGAGATAGTCCTTGCAGTCTAGGAATTTGTGGGTCTTCTCAAATATCTCAGGTCGCTCTTTTTTCACCCACACAATCTTACCGATGATGTCCTTTCCTGAAGGGAGCCCACCAGTAATTCTAAGCATCCGCAGCATTCGAATCGGATTGGAAACTATATCCTTGTTCTGCTTCGCGGCACGGGTATCCATCCAAGTCATGCAGTTCATAAGAGGAGTACCCTCCGAGTCAACCGGAATCGTTCCCATCATCTGTGTGGCGAAAGTAATTGCAGAGATGTCCTTGGGAGCAATCTTGCTCTCAGAGAGCACCTGTTTTGTTGTTTCACGGATAACGCGCCACCACAAGCCTTCCGGGTCCTGCTCGGCCCATCCAGGATTGGGATAGAGAACAGAGTAGTACGACGCGGCAGAGGCGACTATGGTACCATTTGTATCGACAATAGACGCCTTGTTCCCGCCAGTACCCAAGTCATGCGCTAGGACATAAGCTGTCATATCTTCACCTCATATGGACCGGTAACATTGTATCTGCGCGCGAGAAATACATTTCGATTATACAGACCAATGTTCTGTCGGATAACAACTATCCTAGATTTCTCGTTTCGAAGCCCAATGACGTACGCATAATATTCAAAGGTACTAGTGATTCTGTCATACTCTGCACATGAAGTGGGATATCTAGGCGGTTTAGGGGGTAGGCAAATTGGCCATAAAGCAATCGGATATTAAGGTTGAATATCTATCATTTCGATTTTATGATAAGAGGAGCGATTTGTCCAAGCAACCAAAGGGACGGGTAGAAAATCCAAAGAAGAAGTTGCAGGATGTATTCTCCAGATACATTTTCAATATAATAGCGAAGCCAAAATCACGCAGCTCCTACGATCTTTACAGGATGAATCCAAATCAACAGAGCACCATGGAGAAGACACTTGTAAGACTTACAGGGATGAGTGTGCCAAAGGACAAAGATGATTTCGATGCAATCATGCTTGATTTATGCTAGAAACTCAAAAACTGTGAAAGACGATATCACAAGCCCGGAGTCATTTTCGGTGTTTTATTCAATATTAAAGGTGCGAGGCACATTGCCATTTTGAAACTGAAATGGTTTAGTGGAGAATGGGGCAAATATGATGAAAACAAGGAGGACATAATAATGAATGAAGTAGTTAAAGCTCTTCCGGGCAAAGATCAGTATCGCAAAGGAGCAATCTATCCACATCCACTGAATCCAAGTAAAGCATACTTGAAAGTCTACCAAGAAGACAAGGATAGCGTGTATTTTGATACCTTCCTAGAGGGAGCACAGAGGCCAGCGGCTCGGCAGATGCTAAATGAAATGAAACGAATTGGCAGGCTCATAAAGAAGAAACCACTGTCACTGGAAGAAGTGATAGGCATACATTCAGGCTTGGTGGCACATGTGGGAACTGTAGATAAGATGGTTGATACATCTGACGTTGTGAGAATGGTCGGAGATGCGCTTCCTTCATTGAAACCTCAAGTTAAGAAAAAGGTCAATGATTTCCTTAGGATTCGAGGCATCATAAAGCATCGCGAAGTTAATGCTCTCAAACTGAGGTTCAAAGTCGGGAACATTACAGTGTATGGACGAATTAAGGACATCAACGCTCAATTTAAGACACAGAGGAACAATCCAAGAGTTCATACCCTGAAAGGGGAGATATCATCAATCGAAGTAAAGAAGTGATTTGATGCCTGCAGCCTCTGAACTAGAAGCGTTTCTTAGGAAACATGGTGATTG
>CAYPUO010000235.1:0-2092 GCA_964413775.1 uncultured archaeon | reverse complement strand
CAATAGCATCGAATTGAGCGGAAAGGCGAGTACATCCAGCTTTCTCAGCCTTCTGGTTGATGTAAACCAGCTCAGCATGAGTATCAGCTCAATCATTGGCATATTCTCTGCAAACATGGTATTTCCGGACAGTCTTGGACAAATAGAAATCGGGATTGAATCATCATGGGATGCTGTCGGAGTTAGCCCCAACGAATTGGATTTGTGCGAGATCCTTGAGAACTTCGAATTCGCAGCCATGATAGAAGATATCGGAATGAATGAGGCTGAATATACACCCATTGAATTCATTGAAACCCTGAGAAAGGAAGAATTGAAAATCAATGGAGCTGGTATTGAGTGGGAGTTTAGCTTCGCAATATCTAAGGCTCCAGTCAATAATGAAGTAAACGATAATCTCCTCACAAAAGGAATCGATGTTAGTTTGCTGACTTTCGCCGACCATCGACACTTTTTGAGATTTCTGAAGCAGTTAGGGTATCATGATATATTTCAAACGATTATAGATTCCGAGAAGAACATGCTTGTCTTGGTTGGTGATTGCCCAAGTGACTACTTCGGAAAGCATGTCACTGTGACTGAATTGTGGTCATACGAGAACAATCCATTCGTTGAAATTCAAAAGATGAGCGTGATGAAAGAAGCGAAGGACAAGGCACATTTTGTTTCAAAGCAGTCAGGTGGAAACGACTATCAATTAATCCCAGACGTTTTTGAAACGATGCAAGATAGTTCCTTGGACAATAACAATGAGCTGCATCATTTTCTGAGCCATTTGTCGATTCTATACGCTGTTATTGCATTATCCTCCCAATACTTCAGCAAGGATGATTCGCTCTGGCAGGTGGTGTTTCAAGGCCTTAAAACAATAAATGGGCGAATACAAATAGTAGATGCCGAACTTCAAATTGATGGAGAGGAAGTCGGAGAAGATGGCAAAGAACTGCTATCTCTCTATCACTGGACCTTCGATGAGTTGGATGCAGCACATGTAAGAATCTGTCGCAAGACAATTGCTACATATTTGGACAGAATCTCTGATTTGGTTGTCAAAGCCAAGCTGATACATGAAAACTCACAGACTACCTATGAAATGTATTTGGACGACACAATAGCTGAAGTTGTAGAAATCAGGCAAAGGCTTGCGGAATACCTCTTAGATTGGGAATCGAAAGAACATGATATGTTGATGAAACTACAATCGGTCATGGGAAGCACTGCTGTGGGAGGTTTCGGAACCCTTCTGGGATCTGTGATAGGATTGATGACACAATCATACAATACAGTAGGCGCTGCAATAATCCTCCTAGTTACCCCGCTGCTATTCATGTTCTATCTCGTGGTTGTAGGAGTAAGAGTTCAGCAAATGTGGAGTGTTTTCTCATCCTATGTGGAACAGTATCTTAGAAGGCTTACGTATTACACAGGAGTATTGGGAACTGATAGTGTGCTGAAGCTAACCGATATAAAAACAAGGAACCAGCTGGAGAGTAGCTACAAGGACAAACGCAACACCTATTTTGTGGTCATCTCAGTGCTGATGTTTTTAGCACTTCTTGCATGGTTTTGGTTTCTGCTCAGCAATCGCTTTATGCCGCTAATTCAGTTGTAGTAGCTGCAAAGAAGAAAGGAACTGCACGCGCGCTGGACTTCCTTCGCCTACCGGTGTATGCTCATTTTATCAAATAGGTTCTAGCTACTCGCTCTAGATGATCTAATCTAACACCCTCCAGCAAGAGAAGGCGCCTCTTCATCTCAAAACCGCCTTGATACTTCCCAATGCTTCCATCCGCCTTTACTGCTCTATGGCAAGGCACTACAATCGGAAATGGGTTTGTTGCTAGAGCATTCCCTACAGCCCTTACACCACTTGTGCCAGCCTTCTTAGCAACCCATGAATATGTTGCGGCTTTGCCTCTAGGGATGCTCCTCTCAGCATTCAGAACACGAAGCTGGAATGGCGTGCACTGGGTAGAGTCGACAAGGTCCATAGGTATGACAACATCTTGACCCTCGAAGTATCTCTGTATCATGGCACAGAGCTCTGGCATACTACCTGTATCCTCAGAGATCCCAGGGAACTGAGAAGAAA
>CAYPUO010000234.1:0-5580 GCA_964413775.1 uncultured archaeon | reverse complement strand
ACGATGAGCAACTTCGCTGGCACCCGTTCGAAGAACTCCTCCAGTTGCTCCACAACCAGAGCATAGGTCTGCGAGGAGTTGAAGGCGCGGGTGATGAA
Organism: uncultured archaeon; assembly: GCA_964413775.1. Lineage (GTDB taxonomy): Archaea > Asgardarchaeota > Thorarchaeia > Thorarchaeales > Thorarchaeaceae > MP5-2226. The sequence continues at coordinate 5,482 of CAYPUO010000234.1, read as the reverse complement.
GATGTTATCCATAACAGTTTCAGGTTCAATGTCGAGGTCGTAGCAGATGTTTGTCAGCTGGTCAATCTTGAGGATGTTGCTGCTGTCGATGATGATGGAAGGGGAGGAGAGGCCACCCCGCTCGATAGGGAGCTGGGCGTGGACTGCCATGCGGAGGAGGTCGCGCTCGAATGCCCTATCACCATAGAAGAAGTGCATGAAGCCGAGCTCTAGACCACCGTCCAGCACTTCGTCTAGGGCGTGGTTGCCAGTTCTCAGGGTGTGGCGTTCGAAGACATCAGCTGTCTGGAAGCCCATTCAGGTTCAGAGGTATGTTTGCTTGTGGTGGCTATTAATCTCCACCGGGACCGATTGTGCTATCAGGGTTGAGAATTTCATGTTTGACTAGCATATCAGAGATTGTATCACAGTCCTTTGACATCTCGCTTGTAGCGTGTGGCACAGTGACAGAAAAATACCTATGGTGGACCGCGAACATTCTCCTTTGCCTCTAGGCAAACTGGATAAAGATGAGCAACGGTCACAAGGCGAACACCTAGTTTCTTAGTTACGACTCAGTTGATATTTGGTGGAGATAGGTTATTTGCTATGGCGCCTTAATATTACAGATAGTAAATCTCAAATAGCTATTAGAGTAATATCATGGTCATGTGCTAGGAGCGGCCAAAATAATAGCGAATGCTTTTAATGCGGAGGGTTTCGGTGGCTCCCCGATTTGATATGAATTTACATAGAACTTTGGCTAGTGAAGAGATAGATGAACTTGAGAAAAACGGACTAATTAGGAGAAAGGTGGAATTGAGCACCGTCGTGGAAATCGAAACGTCATCTTTGAAAGTTGGTATTGCTAACGTGCGCAAGAGTCCTGGTGATATAACAGATCTTGCTAGCAGTATCAAGCAAGTAGGCATACTAGAACCATTACTGGTTCGTCCAAGAAACAATCATTATGATGTAATCGCGGGAACACGAAGACTAGCCGCTGCTAAGCAATTGGGATTAATGAGTGTACCTTGTATCGTCAGGGCGATGGATGATGAAACCGCACTCATTGTGTCCGTTTCTGAGAATGTGCAGCGCGGAGACTTGGGCGAGGAAGAGATTGTAGAGGCGTATCTGATTCTTCAGAAACTGAATCCCAAGAAATGGACACAGAAGGAATTTGCAACAAGATTAGGAAAGTCCCAAACTTGGGTTTCTCAATCAGTCACAGCTTATGAAGCCTTGCAGAAGCTCAGGGACAGAGGTCTAGATGTAAGCATGAAGTCGTATCCTGGAAAGGAAGAACGTGAGAAGGGAGCTATTTCTGTAGGTCATCTTAGGGATGTCGAAACCGCCATTCGTTCTCCTGAGATTGTGGAAGTGTACCCTGAGGAATCGAAGAGGGATGAAAAGAGGGTCGAGATGATCACAGCAGTGAAAGACTTGCCTCTCGAAGATGCAAAGAAAGTTGTTGACCGATTTAAGATGTATCCAGAAAGGGACATTTCATCAATCAAGGAGCAAGTTGAATCCAGAAAGGCAGGCGTGCAGATTGGAAAGACCTATCTCCCGCCAAGGGTTGCCCGTCAGCTTGATGAGCTTGCAGAGTCCAGACATGCAACAATGGAGGAGGTTTTGCCGGACTTGGTTGAAAAAGGATTAGATATGACACAATCAACATTGGTGGAAGTTGAAGAAAAAGAAGAGAGTTTGCCAACGTCGCAAATGAAGCCAGAAGCACCACTTTCAGTTCAGTTCCATGAACAAAGAATGTGGAATCTAGAGAGGTTGGCGGAATACAGATCACGAAAGGGCAATGAACCTATCAGTTTCGACGTTATTACAGTAGGTTTCAGCCAGAAGACTGTAGATAACATGATTGAGGCTCTGAAGCTAGCTGGAGTCAAGCTGTTGGTCGATGTCAGAAAGAATCCATATAGCCAACACAAACCTGAATTCAATAGAAATGCACTATCTGCTGCTCTCAAGAAGAATGAAATAGGATACCAACATATGGAAATGCTAGGAATTCCAAGGAGTTTGAGAAATCGGGCATACTCCGGAGAAATCACAAAGGACGAGCTCTTTGAGCAATATGCCAAAAACATTCTAACGAACGATTTGTTGAAGACCTTGGATGACTTGATTAGAACGAGAGGAACCATTGCTTTGCTCTGTACAGAAGTGTCACCTTATCAGTGCCATAGAAGCATGATTGCCAAGGCATTGATTAAACTCGGTAGAAGGTGTTTTGACATCTAGCAAACGTGCACTTGGAGGGACAAGAGTGGGAGTTGAAAAACTGCTGATAATTGGTAAAACCCAACCAGACTGGGACAAGAGAGAAGGCGATATAGTCAGTTGTACTGTAGGCATTACGGAGAGATTCGACTGGAGAAGACTCCGACATGCAAGACTATCGACTGTAGTAGATTTGAGAACGTTCACTTGGGCTGAGATTGACATGGTTCAGCCATCAGGTTCGAATCGAGACCCAAGGCCAGAAAGCAGAGAGCTCAATCCATCAGTGATGAATCCTATTACTATCAGTGAGAGAATCGCTGACAAAGGAATTCGTAGAGGATATGTTGAAGCATGTGTGCAACACTCTGTAGCATCTATGAGAAATGAGCAAAAGACACTGGGCATTATCAAACCACTGGATCTTCAGTTTGAAATTAATAAGAATCCTCAGAAAGTTGAAGGCGAAACCCAGACTTCGCTTCTAGATTGGATGAGTTCGGATGACCCCTCAGTATTGAGATTGAAACGGGATATCGCTTGGAAGAAGGAGTACGCCAAAAAGCCAATTGAGGTCAGATTTCAGTTCTTTTGCGGACCGGAATGTGAACTAAAAAACGGGCACAACATGAAGGTTCTTGATTTGGAGCTCTTCATGCTCTATCGGAATTCAACCAAAGGCAGAACTATGGACGAGGCGATCGAGGCAATGTTCCAGAAGATTGAAGCCGATAACAAGAAACTAGATATCTACTTGGGGCTTGGGACGCATAGATATTATCCATTCCAATCCTATATGGTAGGATCATCCATACGTTTCATGAAGGATGTTAGACCAAAACCAATATCAACCGTTGGAGGGAAATAGAATGATAAACAGGTTCTTTGTAACAATATGGCTGAAAAAGGAAGATACCGACTCCGATATAAAACTCATATCGAAACAGCTGCAGGAGATTAGTCATCTTGAGGGCATATCAATAGTAGATGATCTCAAGATATCATCTGGGAAATCTCGATTAACAGTTCGGGGAAGTATAGATGCCAGAAAACCGGAATCTGTTCTAGCAATGTATGCTGACAGAATAAGCTCTGAAACTGGTCGAACAGCCAAGGGAAGGCTTCTTGAGTAGTTGAGGAATCAGGCCACTTCTCTAGTCACTCTTCTTTTTCAAGTGTTTGTATCCACCACTGTTCCTGATACTGCATTATGATTATGTCACACACTCACTTGCATGCCCCAAGGGTCCCGAAGCTTAGCACCTCAACCATACGGTTGAGATCTATCACACTCCTCTCACTCTTTGCCTCCCTTTCTTGCTTAAATGCTCTGTTATTATAGAATAGGTGCACGAGGTCGATTTCCAAGTCGATGTGCAGTTCCTCCTCTAGGCGTAGTTACAGGTCTTGTGGGCATAGCGTTCAATGACATCAGATGTCCGGAAGCCCATTCGGGTTCAGAGGTATGTAGGGATATTCGGATAATAAGCGCCACCTGAAATCAAAGGCTCAGGAAATTCTGCATAGCAAATGATGAGCTTTTTAACGCAAGATTCTCATGGTTGTGTATGTGGCACATGGAGGAATAACGTTGCTAGATATTGAAGCAACCAAGTCAAAAGAGATTTACATTCACGCTGAGTTATATCGAATTCTCCAGAACGTGGCAAAGGAACCCCCTCCACTACTGAGATTCTCTTCCGGCTCATGGACTCCTTCCGAAACTCTGATTGAGGCCACAATTCGTGAAGACGAAACTTCTGTCAAGAAGGCAGACCTCGTGCTAATGGTGAAAAGGACCGGAAGCTACGGACGAGTTGACAGGAAACCCGCACTTGTAATTGAGGTCAAGATGAGAAGATACAATCGACTCTCACAGAGCTATGGAGCGTTTCTAAAACAAGCATTCAAGTATGCGGAAAAAATCGATTGCTATTACTATTCGGTATACGATGGGAGGACTTTCATCTATATGCAGTTTGGAGAGCCATATCTAATTGGTCTTAGCGACTACCCTCTTGACTCTTCTGAAACAAAGAAAAGGGAGTTTGCCGAAAGAATCTGGTCTGCTGCATGCTTAACCGCTAGTGGTGTCCAGCAGGGAATACTAAAGGATTTTGTATTTCATTCGGATTTTGATTCTTGGAAGAAATCAGTTCCGAAGTTTATCGGACAAGCATACCGAAGAAATGCAATGCGTTCTGGTTGGGCGCCCACCTCTGAGAGCGTAAATGAAGCAAGCAGCCAATTTGCGAGGAAATGGTCAGAGCTATACGAAAGCAATACCTGAGCAGGTGCGATAAAGAGCACCCGCTAAATGAAAATGAGCAAGACCACAGCGGCCTCACAAATGGGGTCGAATGCTCGTTTGACTGGTTTGTAAAACTCCTCAGGATTTTCTCTTGACAAAAACAATAACAGCAATGTGCTAATAAACCCGACAATAACAACAGAATGGTCCAATTAAGTGATAGAATAGAATGGAGATATCAAGGCTATTACTATCATGAAGGAGTTGATTAAGAAGGTGTCTATCCTTGATAACGATTGCTTTTCAAATCCATTATCTGCAAACATCATACACTCCACACACAACCATTTGAGTACACATTATCAGTCCATATGTGATTCTTGCGTCTTCTTCTTGATGGATTGCCTAGAGGTATTAGAATCCTACTCATGAATTGCGACTAGATGCGATGGTCATATGGCGTGTTCCTAGAAACAAATTCATTCAGTTGTCCTGAGATCAAAACCTAATATCTCCAAATCCACCTTTTCAAGGACTTGCTCCACATGTTCTTCCGTTTGCAGTTCTTCGATAAATGCTTTGATTGCCTTTCGCAGGTAGTCTTCGCTCAGGCTTGCGACTGACTCGAGGTCCAGTTCTTTTCCTCTCAAGTGTCTATGTATCGTTTGGTCTTCCGAGCCGTGTACGATATCGCTCCGTAACTTATAGAGGGACAAGATATCATCTTGAATGTTTTTTCTTGCTAGAGGTTTTTTGTCTAAAAGAGCTGCTGCTCTAAGACTGAATCTGTGTTGCAGTTCATCGGTTATGTTTCTCAGAAATAATGATTCCATCCCTATCATTGCATCGATAATCCTATCATCTGGACGGATAATTCCGCGCTCGGAATTGTAGTTCAATCTTCTAAGAGCGATGTTAAGTTCTGCTTCTACCTTTTTGTCAAGTGATTCTATTAGAGATACCAGTTTGCTGATATCACTCTTTTTAAGGACATATGCAGGACCTAGT
>CAYPUO010000233.1:0-5582 GCA_964413775.1 uncultured archaeon | reverse complement strand
CATTTGGGCCCCGTCCCAGGGACTACTCCTACTCCCTCCCAAGGAAGGCAAAGATACTCGGACATGATGGAAAACAGAATCATATCGGGCTCCACGAAGTTGAGAGATGCATCGAGAAAATGGGTTGGGTGTTCACAAGGCATTACATGCGGTACCTTGCTGATACGACTGATAAACTCTCAACTCAGCTGCATGCAGTGGCCATGACGCAGGAACCACTTGGAGCAATCAATGAAGAATATGTTCTCTTCTGCATCCACGAGAGAATCCCTGTACCGTATACAGTCTTCCAATCGGCCATTGGAAAAGCTTCTGAGTATATCCTTGACATTGATGCCGTAGAGAGCGAGAAGCAGTCACATGTGTTTCCGACTGACTGCAAAGACTTGTCCCATCTTCTGAGAGCCAGCGATATTAAGGAGCGACACCTTGTCAATTGCAGGACCGGAATTAGACTGGACGAAGCATATTCTCCTATGGGCGACACGAGTATTGTTAAGGCCTTGATGAACCGAAATGAGGTTGCCACAAGTGAGGTGGTGGTTAACTTCCTAACCAACCTCATTCTGGAAGCCAGTATCCCTCTTCCTATCAAGAGAAAGGCGCGTGACTCTCTGAAACTGCTGAAGGAGATCTAGAACACTATATTGTTGTTTCAATAGTCTTATTTGATTGAGCGCGAAGGTCTTTGTCGCTCCAAGGAGAGAAGTTCTGTGGACAAGAAGGAAACAATTTCATTCATTGACAAGCAGATAGAGCTTGAGCATCATATAATTCAGATTACAGAGGAGAACGTTTCAAAACTGGGCAATGTGTTTGTGAAGCAACTGCTGCTCGCCATATCACAAGACTCGAAAAAGCATGCAGTCCTTCTGGAATCCCTGAGGAAGGCTGTCGAAGGTCCAACTCCATTCATTAGCACATCTGAACGCGATAAGATTGCGAAAGGAATTCAAGAACATATAGAGCTGGAGGCAGAGGCAGTCAAGACGTACGGCCAGCTCATGGAGCAGAGCAAGGATGAACAAGTGAAGACAATTGCTTCAATGATCAGAGAAGACGAATTTCGACACCATGCACTCCTGAAGGAAATACATAAGACAATAATAGAGCCCGAAACCCTCACTGAGGACATAATCTGGGACATGATGTGGAAAGACTCACCCTGGCACGGTAGTCCCGGTGGGTAGAACCAAGCATTCCACAGGCTGCGCTGCATAAACAAGGCAGCTTTCTGGCAGAGGTGTCTGTCCGTATAGTCAAGATGCCCCATTTTAACTCCAGTAAATCCTATCAGGCACAAAAACAGCACATAGCTCAAGTCTTATAGTCAAAATCAAATATGCATCGTCAGTATATCGATAGATGGTGCGGATAAATGACGGTAGAGGATGTAAAAACTCCAGACAGCGGTAGAGCACTGATGCTTTCAAACGAAGCGATGGTTCGCGCAGCTTTGGAATCTGATGTCAAGGTTCTAGCCTTCTACCCAGGCTCTCCTGTTTCTGAGATCATGGATACCTTCAGTGAGGTAATGGATCACTTTGGCGACTTCAAGATGGATATTGCAGCCAATGAGAAGGTAGCGCTAGAAACCGTTGCAGGGGCGTCAATGGCTGGAGTTCGCTCGATGACGGCTATGAAGTCGGTTGGGATGAACGTGGCAAGCGATTCCTTGTTCAGCTTGGCGTATACAGGCGTGAATGCGGGATGTGTTGTCATCATGGCAGACGACCCATATGCACATTCATCGCAATCAGAACAGGATTCGAGGTACTTCGGGGAAGCGGCATACGTACCAATGATTGAGCCTGCCAATGCTCAGGAAGCATATGACATGGTCAAATGGGCATTCGAGGTTTCCGAGGAGCACAAAACCCTCGTCATCATGAGAACCACGACACGAGTAAACCATGCAAGGGGAATGGTTCAGGTAGGTGAAATGAAAAGGACACCATTCAAAAAGAAGAAATGGAGTGATGTGAAATCTCACTACCTAACTGTTGGGGCTATCGCACGCGGACACAAGGCCGAGCTACTTGAGAAGACAAAGGCCATGAGAGCAGACTTTGAGAAGTCGCCATTCAACAAGCTCGATGCAGGTGAGGGTAAGATCGGTGTCATAACTGCAGGAGTCGCATACCTTCACACCAAAGAGGCAATGCAAAATCTACGTGTCAGCCTGCCCACTCTGAAGATTGGGACGACTAATCCATTGCCGGAGAAGAAGATATCTGACTTCTTGAAATCTCTGGATACTGTCATTATTGTTGAAGAGCTAGCGCCACATCTTGAATTGAGGATAGCCGCTCTTGCTAAAGAGGTCAATCCAAGCATCAAGATAGTAGGAAAGAGAAGCGGAGACTTCTCTGAGATGCTGGAGTACAACGTGCCTATAGTGGAGATGGTGCTTGCTAAGGTTCTTGGGAAGAAGCCATCGCATGATTACGACAGGGTCCTTGAACGAGCAGAGAAGTTGAAGGAAGGTCTTCCCGAGCGAGTTCCGATTTTCTGTCCCGGGTGCCCCCATAGAGGAACACTCTGGGCATTCAGGCAGGCTTTAGATCGTTTGAGAATACGAAATGATATGGTGCTGAACCTGGACATTGGGTGCTACAGCATGGCATTCTTGTCGCCTAACGAATTCGGCGACACTATGCTAGATATGGGAGCTAGCCTCGGAATTTCAGCAGGCATGAATATGGTGCTAGAGGACAAGATTATTGCAATGGTAGGGGACTCAACATTATATCACGCAGGTCTCCCAGGCATAGTGAACCTGATACACCATCATGCAAACGTCACAGTATTCATACTGGACAATTCTGTAACTGCCATGACCGGTCAGCAGTATAATCCAAATGCATCTCTTGATGCGGGCGGAAAGCCTGCACGGAAGATTGACATGGACAAGCTTTTCGAGGCATTAGGAGCTGACAGTGTCACAGTAATAGATCCCTACGAAACGAGGGATTGCATCAATCAAATCAGAGATGTCATCAAACAGGACGGATTCAATGTCATCATCTCTCGCAGGGATTGTGCGCTTTACGGTGACAGGCAGAAGAAGATACGCGGTGAGAAGATCTATCAGAGCGAGAACGTCAAAGACACATGCAGAAGCGCATATTCGTGCATAAAGGAGCTGTATTGCCCAGCAATCGTCATTGATGAGAGTGACTACAAGATGATGATTCTAGAGAGCCTTTGCGATGGTTGTCTAGAGTGCAGGCAGGCGTGCCCAGTCGACGCGCCAAGGCACATTGAGGCGAGGTGATAAAAGTGGAGAAGACGTACAACATAATGTTTGCAGGTGTTGGTGGACAAGGGCTCATGCTCCTCTCAAGTGTTCTTGGAAAGGCTGCAGTCGATTCAGGACTTGATGTGATGACTGGCGAAACTCATGGACTCGCACAGCGTAGTGGTTCAATCTACGTCCATTTCAAGATTGGCAAGCCCGTTTCGCCCCTGATTGCTTATGGCACTGCGGACATGCTAATCGCAATGGAGCCAACTGAAGCAGTTCGGTATATTGAGTATCTGAAAGACGACGGAGTGGTAATCATGAGCAAGACTCTCATGCCACCGGTGGCCGAAACGAAAGCAGTAGCGTTGGATAAGGAGAAGAAGACGAAGTATTTCACCCTTGAGCAAGTAGAAGAGAGACTCAGGAAGGTTACATCAAGAATAATCGCCCTGGACGCCCTGGACCTAGCTCTTAAAGCAGGAAACGCACGTACTGAGAACTCAGTGCTCATTGGATCTGCTGCTTCCTGCCCGCACTTTCCAATCTCTTCTGAGGACCTTAAGAAGGCGGTCCTAGCCCTGGTTCCTCCGAAGACCATAGAAGCAAATTCGCGGGCATTTGACCTTGGAAGAGAAGCAGGTACAGTTTGTTTGGACTGAAGGACATTGTGGGGGTGACTTACAACCACCTCCCTTGCTTTTCGGAAACTCCGATGCGTGTGCAAAGGTACTCTGGTACTCGGAGAGCAAACTTGAGCAAGAACAGGAAGGATGGAAATCTGGATGAACCGGCCATACGTGATCCTTAGTGCTGCCATGACCTTGGGTGGAAAAATCGCTGCTACCTCAGGCGATTCAGAGATATCTGATAAAGCAGACCTTGTCGCTGTTCATGAACTACGAAATGAAGTAGACGCCATTATGGTCGGTATCCAAACAGTACTGGTAGATGACCCCATGCTCAATGTGAGATACGTAGAGAGGAAGAAGGATCCAATCCGTGTCGTCGTCGATTCAAAAGCAAGGCTGCCGCTTGAGTCCCGTATCGTAAAGACATGTCATCAAATCAAGACCTATGTTGCTGCTTCTGATAGAGCGAGCCAGAAGAGAGTACGGGCTCTTGAAAACAAAGGTCTGGAGGTTATTACATGCGGCAACAATGAGGTAGACCTCGTATGCCTACTCAATGAATTGGGATCAAGAGGAATAAAGACTCTAATGCTTGAGGGAGGCAGTACTCTGAACTGGGGGATGGCCGAGCTTCATCTGATTGATGAGATTCACGTCACCATTGCTCCAATTATAGTCGGAGGTACCAAAGCAAAGAGCCTGGTCGGCGGAGAAGGGTTCTCCGTGATTCAGGAGGGCCTCAAACTCAAACTTGGCGACATCGTAAGGAGGGGGGACTACCTATCACTTAGATATCTCGTTGTAGATGGTTAGTGTTATCAGCATCTGTAGCAATGTGTGGAATGCGCTATCAGGCCAGGCACATCAAGACCAGATGACTGAACTGAATTACTCGTTATCTTTCTCTTCATTTTCTTCCCATACGCGTCCAAAAATCGCAAGAGTGAGCACTAGCTCAGACCCGTGGAGCTTCTGGGCAAGGTATTCGATACTCTCCGATATTGTGTCCTCGTGTTCCCATGCCTCATATGCCAAAGCAAGGAGGTCATCGAATCGGCTATCTGGAATGCCGAAGGCTTCAGTGAGCTTCTCTACTTCGTGGTTTACCACGGTTAATGTGCCAAGGTCGTATGTGGGCATAGCGTTCACACTCGGAACCAACAATACTCACCATATAACTTAGTCTGCGATGGATTTCTTGCTTCGGCGAGATAACTATGGTTACGTGAATAGAGTTATTAGCGTCAAGATACGACCTCTGCAGGGCGAGTGGTTTGGTAAATCAAAGAGTCTTTGATACGATAATCATAGGTGGCGGACCGGCGGGATCTGCGGCAGCACTCCACCTTGCATATCACAAGCGTTCTGTGCTCGTACTGGACCGGGGCACTAGTCCTATGTACTTCCACACGAATAGTATCATAAACTTCCCTGCCCCACAGACCTATTCTGAAGGACGCGTGCTATTACAGCAGCTCCAAGGTGTGGCGAAGTCAGCTGGTGCCGAGTTCAGAGCTGCTAATGTCATAGAAGTTTCGGGAAGCTATCCCAGATTCGCCATAAAGACCGCGCCTAGCTATCGTACCAAGGACAAGGGCGAGTACATTGCAAGGACTCTCGTTTTCTCTACAGGAACTGCGCGGAAACACCCCAAGGTTAACGGGTTCTGGAGAAAGTGGCTTCCTGTCGCGAATGTTGGCAATGGG
>CAYPUO010000232.1:0-5609 GCA_964413775.1 uncultured archaeon | reverse complement strand
ATGGTCATCTAAAGGCATTTCTCAAGAATGAGGACTGCCAATGTACATGTGTTGTTGTGGAATGAACGACATCCTGGGGCACATTCGAGTCCCTCGGCGTTTCTTTTTCTTGGTAGCATCTGATTTAGACAAGTTTCGAAATGGTAACTCCTTTCTCAGATTCCATGATTGATTGATCCAGATACTGTGCTGGGATCAGGTTTTCAAACGCCCGGACACAAAGGTCTGCGTATGCTTTTGAATCATAGGCTGTCGAGTCTTCTAACAGCTCAAGAGCCTTGACCCGTCTGAATGAACCTGAAGCGTCAGAATCCACCATTACGTAACTCACTTTCTGACCTGCGTGGAGTTCCTTTCCTGCTGCCACTAATTGTTTGGCTACTACTGCTGCTCGTGATGTAGCAGTATATTCGTGTGGTTCACGAGTTAGACGAGAATGTACAACTAGGTCTCGCAAGTCCACATCTCCTTGGTAGAGCTTCTCGACAAAGTCCTGACAGATAGAGTATGCTTCTGGTATTAGGTCCAAGAATTCAGCCTTGTTGTTGCCCTTGGCAAGGGCTTCAATCATCTGTTTCTGGCAGTCTCCTACATACATGCAGGTATCGCGGCGACGTGTTTCTATGCCCCTAGTCTTTATTCCCCCATTCTGATAGACACCATAGTACCTGTTGAGGGGTGCGATTGACGGATGGAGTCTCGATGAGGGTATTATCATCCACTTGTATATGCCTTTCAGTGACATCGGTATGTCAACAGCTCTTGTCACTCGTCTGCAGAACTCATGGAGATGTTCATAGTCGAGCTTGTCTTCTGATTTGACCCAGAGTGAGTCGACAATACCATGGACTGTGTGTAGGCCCATTTCTTCTCCGATCTCTTGAGTCTTCAACAACACCTCACGTGCAAAGGCACAGACCGCGGTGTGTGCCTCTACTCTTCCAAACTTGGCATTTTTGAAGCCTAGATAGCCAAAACACGATACTAGGACTCCTTTCAGCGTGTTCTGTTTTAGTTTGTATTCTCTTGTGTTTTCTCCTCTAAGAATTAGTTCCTTGAAGGCATTGCGTTTCCGTACAACAACTTCTAGTGATTTGGAGATAATGCCCCTTCGTCGATTGCAGATCTTGAAGCTCAGTTCAGGGATATCGATACAGTACCTGTGGTCGTAGGGGCATTGAGTCCTGGTGCAGATTGTTTCGGGACTGATGTTCCTCGTGACCATGAGGGTGGGATACATGGATGCAAAATCCACTTCAGCCACATTCTCGTAGATGTCCGGCCGTGGCTGGAAGATCAGTCCTCCTCTGTCAATGGTTGCCAAGTCATTGACAGTCTTGAGGAACTCTGGATTACGTTTGACAGGGGGAATCAAAATCCCCATCTTATGGGCTGTATAGAACTGGGTTGATGCATTTACGGTGCCAATCGACATCCTTGCAACCTTTTGTGGCCGTGCAAATGCTATCCTGCATCCTTCTATTATGCCCTCCATTCCTGATGGAGAGTAGTATAAGCTCTCCTTCCTGTCGATATGCAGACGCCCATTGAACATGACTTGATTCCCTGACTTGAATACAATCTGATTGTACTGCCAGAATGAGTTTGGCTCTCGATAGGCGACGTCTAAGACTTCTCCATCCCGACCGAATGTGAGATGCACTCCGTTTACTTTGGCACGAAGTGACAAGTATCTGAAGAGATAGTCGTCCCCACCCTTTGTCACAATGATGTCTGGGTCGATGTCCTCCAGGATCTCTTGGAGTCTTAGGAGGGTTTCCCGTTCGCTAGGTTCCTCTATCCGAATGACTTTCCCTCTATTGTAGCCCTCGATGTATTTTATGGGGTCTTCAAGTCTTGGGAACAGCCCCTCTGAGTCTATGATGACATCGATGCCCAGTTCCTCAAGGTCTGGTGTATCATACTCGGGGTCCTCTCTATTGTCGAGACAGGTGATGTTAGTCAGTACAGAGTTTCTCAGTTCAAACTCTACTCTGCTGAAGGGAAAGATGTTGTTGGCGATAAAGAACTGGTGTACCGGCTCAATCTCATTGTGAAAGACAATCGCACCGGGCAGCTTCTCAAGGTCCTGCGCTACCTCTGACTGTGTCCCCAGAGTAGTCGAGACCTTTAGCACGCGCCGAGGGTCCTCATCATAGACACTTGTGAATCTCCAGACAATTTCCACGTCTACAACCTTCTCGTGACGCGAAATAGTCCTAATGATGTCTTTGTCTGACCATTCACCATTCTCGAGGAGGTCTGTGCTGACAAAGAGGGACGGGGTGAATCCGAAGTAGGGATAGCCCGTTGTCTTGCCATCTACCTTGATCCACAGTGTGAGTGCCCTATGCTTCTGGTCAACACTTGCATCGATGAACCAGCCACTCTTCTTCATTCTGGTTTCTTCTCTCTCTTGAGTTGTGTAATCTTCTCCCTAAGTTCCTCTATCTCATTGAGCATCTCAACCATCGCGGAGATCATGACAACTTCTGTAATCCTTGGTGTGGTCATCATGGTGCCTGCATCCGCACAGGCACGAGCACAGTCAAATATACGGTCAAGGTTCTCTCGTTCTGTAGGTTTTAGGACTCGTCTGAATGAGTTCCATTTGGCCTCCTCGATATCAACTGCATTACGGAATGTTCGTGCGGTACGTCCCATGGGGGTTCACCCAGCATCCTCTAGTTCAGGGTCTTGTGTGGCGTGGCCTCTTTCGTGCACAAGAAGTATGACCCCATCAATTGTGGCCTTTTCTGTAGCTCACAGTCCGTCTGGAAGTACATCGCCAAGGCAGAGTGATGCCCGAAAGTAAGCTATACTAGTGACAAAGAACTTTAATAACTAAGAAAACCTGAGCATGTCAAGTAGTCGCACACCAAACAGGCGGGTCTAAGTGATATGGTAACTGCTCTCTTCAAGGTCGTCCTCATGGGTGATGGGGCCGTGGGTAAGACGAGCCTACGACGTACCTACATGGGTGAAGGTTTCAAGGCCCAGTATATGATTACAATCGGAGCTGACTTTGCCGTCAAGAAGATGCAACTTGCAGGTGGTCACGAAGTGAGCATACAGATTTGGGACCTCGCAGGTCAGGAGCATTTTAAGAATGTCCGGTCCACCTTCTACAAGGGTGCACAAGGAGCACTCGCAGTCTATTCCACAGTTGAGCGCTCATCATTTGATAATATCAAGTCATGGTTAGATGAGTGCTGGACCAATGCCGCGAAGAAGATTCCCATTGTTCTCATTGGGAACAAGATTGACCTTCGTGAGCAGTTCAAGGACAATCCTGCGATGAAGCAGACCCTGGTGACCACCGAGGAGGGCCAACAGCTAGCAGATACGATTGCGAAGATGGGCACCCATACCTCGTTCATCGAAACCTCTGCCAAGACAGGATTAAACGTTGAAGCTGCGTTCTTGGAGCTTGCCATCAAGATCCTAGAGGCAGGTGGACTAGTCTAAAAAGACGGGCCAAGGGCGATAATGTTGTTCCGGATGTCGCTAACACTTTGTATCCAGAACCAATACTTGCTTCTTCAGAGGAAATTGAATAGATGTGGTAGTAAGAGCAGAGGCGTGTACTTCATTCACAAGCTTTTTAGACACCCTTGAGCCGGTTTCATTGTTTACCTACGGTGAGGCAGATGGAGTCCAGAGAGCTGTCATTGTTCCTAAAGCGCCAAACTCTCAAGCCACCGGCTGAAGTTGGCGGCGACATAACGCGCCGTTTTGCTATGAACAGCGTTGGCCGCATGATTGCAGCAGCGCTCCAAGACAAGACAATTCGCTTATACGACGCAACGAACTGTGACGAGATGCAATGCATTCAGGATGACGTCCTCACAACTTCTATTGCGTTTAGTCCTAAGGGGGATATTGTGGCTTCAGGCAACGTGGGACACGTCATCAAATTATGGGATATACGTCATGGCACACTCGTTGGTTCTCTTGAAGGGCATACATATCCCGTTCTTTCACTGTCCTTTTCACCTGATGGCAATCAGTTGGTATCTGGTAGTGGCGATACAACCCTCATTATATGGGATTTGGATAACTTAAAGCAAGTTCATCAGCTCAAAGGGCACTCGCTCTATGTCCTCGGTGCGGACTGGGACCCAAAAGGGAATCGTATTGTATCCTCATCTGTTGATTCGACCATATGTGAGTGGGACTCCAATAGCGGGGCGATGAAGGAGCGTCATCGAATTCATCGGACAGCTGTACAGGCAGTCGAATTCTCAAATCGTGGTGATCTCCTAGCTTCAGCATCGTCTGACAATACAATTGGTCTATGGGATGCAACCAGTTCTCTAGAGCTTGTAACTCAGCTGCGCGGCCATAGTGATGAAGTTCGTGCTGTTGCATTCAGCAATGATGATCAGTACCTCGCTTCAGGCTCTGGGGACAAAGATTTGTTCGTTTGGTCCCTGGAAAACAAAACAATAGAAGGGCAAGGGACCACTCTCTCTGAGGTTGATGGCATTGCATGGTACCCTGACAGTCTCGCATTCATAAGTTCTGACGGAACAGGTTCTATCGTCCGCTGGGACTTAGCAGAGCTTGCCGGTATCCTCTCACCATTTCAGAGCCTTCTCCAAGAGATAAAAGCTGACACTTCAGGCACTCGGCATGAGGAGTTCGTTGAGCGATACGAGGCACTTGTTTCACAATACGATGAGGAGGTTCTGAGGGACAAGCGCTTATTCTATATGAATTGGCAGTGCAAGAGGGAGCTCGGTCTTCTGAAAGGGGCCGCCCGAATGCCAAAGTGAACCTATGCCCGTGATTTGGACTCTTCAATCATCATCTTGCAGAGAGTGACGTAGGACTGCTCTACATTCTCACCCGTCAGAGCACTTGACTCAACATAGAGATGGTTGTGTTCTTTTGCCCATGCTTGACCTTCCTCCATGCTAACAACCCGACTATCTTCTAAGTCCACCTTGTTCGCTACAACAACAAGAGGAATCTCTCGAGTCAGGTTCTTAAACGCCTCATCCTTCCAGGCCTCAATCTCGATGAACGTTCTTCTCCTCGTCACATCATAAACGAGAAGGCCGCCTCTTGCGCCTCGGTAGAATCCCTGTCGGACCACCTCAAACCGAGGTTGGCCAGCAAGGTCCCACACTTGAAGAGTGACATTGGCATCAATGTCTGGAATCTCAAGCTTCTTGATTGCAAAATCTGAGCCGATTGTTCGTTTATAGTCCGAGTCAAAGAATTCTTGTGTGAACCGTGTAGTTAACGCAGTCTTTCCTACCGCCCCCGATCCTAGCATAACTACCTTGAAGCGGTATTCAGTCGGCATTCAGAGATATCTCCTTTTCAATGTGAGAGATACATCGCCTAAAAACCTACTGTAATCGTAGACTCTGTTGCATAAGTCGGGTAATACTCGGCTAGAAAGGGGGAGTGTGGTGGGATGGCCTTTGATGCCATATGAACCTGACGTACTCTCAGGCCTATGATAGGACCATCAGCCACCACTCCTCTGACACGCCCCTCTTCCTTATCAGCCTTTGTGATACCCTTCCTCTCCCTGTCAGCACCTTCGGCAGGCCTCCCACCTACCCGCTCAGGGCACTGCTTGTCCTCCTCGTCAT
>CAYPUO010000231.1:0-5622 GCA_964413775.1 uncultured archaeon | reverse complement strand
GACGAATACTCACCCAGATTGAAGTAGATTTCCGAAAACATCTCACCAGACCCAATCGCACCATGGAAGGAATCTGAAACATATTCCGGTTTACCTTCCTCATCGATTATCACGATATGAGCTTTATCACCTTCAAAACCAACGGCAAGAGTTTCAACATCAAGGCGGGTATCATCAAGCTCGCCATATACCCAATCAATAAGGCTTGGTGGGATTTTTCCGTTATCTTCTTTCACATATTCCTTGAACTCCTCAAGTGATAGGAGTGTATTTTTCTGTACGAAGGCCTCAATCCGACGGCGGTTCTCTTCTCTGATTATTTCTGCAAATTGTGCTATGAACTCTGGAAAATGCCTAGTAGGCTTCAGATTATCCTTGACAAAAGTGATACTTTCTAAATCTCCTGAAAACCCAACGCCGTATTTGCCGATTGCATAAAGCTTGGTACTCTTTTCCTCATATTCATATGTATCTGAATAAGTTATCATCCTATCTCCTATAAGGATAATACAAGTATCATGATTGCACATTGATGCTTGGATGATAGTCATGATGCGTTACAACTCCATCTCATACCAAGGGGAGATGCTTAAATATCTCTTGAAATTCCTATGATTTCAGAGAGTAATCTTGTTCCCTACTCTTGCTTTCTGATCCTAGTACACTGACCAACCTGTTTGTCTTTGTGGATACAAAATGCTAGAGCCTGCATAAAGGGTAGAACGAATGAACAAAGAACCGCGATACTTATGGAGAGAAACAGATGTGATTCATATCAAGGGGAGCATTGTGCTCCCTTTCCTCTTCCTTTTGTTACTGCCACTTCAGTGGTGGAAACTGATAGCAGACAGATGACGAAACAATCCAACAAAGATTAATCAGGAAGAGATGCAATAGTCCTGTGGAGCTCAAATGCTCGTAGCAAGAATCTGTGAGTGGTAGGAAATCCACTGATTCTTATCAAGAGGTGCCATTCTTGTTGCATATCAAGAGAAGACTTGCTTTAATTGTAGTTATTGTAATCTTATCATCACCTATCCTAACGTCAAACAAACTCGCCGGTGTTAGTGAAGATGATAATAACGCCTCGGCCATAGATCAAGAGGTACGTGCTCTAAACGTTACAGACAATCAAGTATCACCAAGGGCTTGCGATGAACCTTCGGTGGTCTCACTTGACGGATCAACGACAGATGCACTTCCTGACTTCGTGTCACAGGACCTGGCTAATGAAAAGTCTGCTCTGTCCCGATCACCATTCGTTCTTGCAGATATTGATGAAACCAAGCCCAATATCACATACTTTGCCTACGAAAACCTGACAGATGGCGAAGATGTTACGTGGATGAATCCCAGCGATACAGTCCGACTCTGGTTTAAGGTGAAAGGACCGCTATCACCATCCGGTCCTGTGATTTATCTACGGTTTGATGGAATTGTAGATAGGAGCACCGATTATGCGTATTCCCCATTAGTTGACGCCCAAATCAACCAGTTAGCAGATATATCCATGAATGAGAGTGTCTGGCTGTATGGAGATGTCACATTACCAGCTGATACGGGACTCAATTATGGGTGGGGAATTGGGCTCATCAACGCGTTCGCTCCAACTCTCTATCAGCCTGCCCTTGCTATTCCATTTCAGTCATTTGAGAAATTCTACGGCGGGCTACATGATCACAGCTGTTATCTCAACATGTTTGGTGAGGTCTATATCAAGGCCTCAAGCTGGTATAACTACACATATGATCTACCGAGCCACCAATTCCTCCCCATTACAGTTGCGGAACGTGGTTGGGCTGTTTTTGCAGAGTTTGAATTCTGGGTTGTGAACGCACCTGTTTGGGGCATAACGTTTAGGTCGTACTATCATCGGGAGATTATATTCTGGCCTGATGAAACTATTCTGGTTAGTGATGACACCACTATTGGTAGGCTTAACCCAGGTACCTATACGCTGCAGCCACAATATGCTGGTTCTTGGATGGGCTGGCTATTAGAAGAAGATTGGGAATACGGAAGTCTGATTGGACAGACTCGAAGCTTATACGCGTCTTTGGAATTCAATAGCGGGATTATGTGGGATGATGCCTATGATGGATTGCAGAGAGGAGAAGTACTGCATCTCATTGATGGCATCAAGCAACAGCCACCCGCAATTGATATCCGTAATCCCATGGACGGCGAAGTCATCGACACGACAATCTGTTCACTGTCTGCCCTTGTCTCTGATCCGAATTCCAACTATCAGATACAAGAACTGATGCTCTATGTAAATGATGTTGGTACTTCAATAATTGGGGACTATGAGCCGTTGACGGGAACAGTTGAACATGAAATAGACCTTTCATCCTTATCCGGTCGAGTTAATATCACTCTTGAGGCAATCGATTCGACTTCACGTTATGGGATTGATTCAATAATCATAGTCGTTGATAGTCCTCTCAACTACTTCCCAGCATCCTATACATCATCATATGACCATTATGCAGAAACTCTGGCTCAGCAAACGTTCAATTGGACATACCCTCTCAACTTTAACACAGGTAGCGATCTCAACATATCCCTCACTCCATTTATTGAGTTTGGTTTCGATCTCTCCGTATCATTTGATATCTACCATTCTACGCCATCAGAATTGCATGCAGGGGATGAATTTACCACATTTGCATGCGTTTCAGACCCTTCCATTGACTTTTCAATTTGGCTAAGAGTTGGTGTTGATTACGATATCTATGCATTAACTGCACATATGAGAGGAACAGAGTACCTGATAGATGAGCTGTGGGGCGCAACGCAAGACATACCCCTAGGAGTCAATATTCTGGACCTTCGATATGATATTCCTGAGATTTCTGACATCGTTCAGCGATTCACCCACTATGAGATCCATTTTCTTGATGCATTTCCATTGATCGGAAGTTTCGCTAATTTGGACTTGATTGTCGATCTCATTCCTCTTTTGAAGATTTCAAATGTAATTTCAGCAACACTTACTGGAATGAATTGTATCCCTGAAAAGAACTCCATCGAATTTGTGAGTGGTAGGATGTTCGCGCTCGCAGGAACTATAGATAGCAATGTAAGCGGCGAAACGGCAGGAATCGTGTTAAGCGACTTGGCAATAGAATCCACAATAGGCTTTGATCTCTATGCGAATTTCACACTCAATGGTGGAATCCTTGGCTACACATTAGCGAATATAGACATCAATCAATGGCTATATGAGAATCTTGGAATAGCTGTTCCGCATCTTAGTCTCTGGAACTACAAAATATCCTTACCACTTTCATCTGATATCACACTGGGATTCGATGTAGGCGAGCAGCAAATGGATATTGAGATGATTCAATTGTCTGCTGACGAAGACTACATCAATGTTACAGTGTCAATAGAAGATGAGTTGCAGAATGGTGTCCCATCGGCGACTGTCCAAGGGGCAGTAGGCTCTGAAACATGTACTATCACTGAGAGCACTTCCGGTCGCTACATTATTGGGATACCATATCGTACGACCCAATTTGAGCTGGTAGTCACGGCCACCAAATCAGGCTATCTTGGAACAAGCCAAACATACACAGTCTATGTAGATCCTCTAACGGTGGATTCCACGCCTCCGTCAATCCAGGGAGTATCTATGAGCCCCGAAACGCCTTCTCCCTCCGACCAAGTCATAGTCAGTGCGTCAATCACGGATGATCTAACAGCGATAGTCAATCCAGTGTTGCACTATAGCAGTGATAATGGTGACTCATGGGACACTGTGAATATGTCGCATACCTCAGGTTCGAACTATGAAGGTGTGATTTCGTCTTTTCCTGCAGACACCGAAGTCCTCTATTTCATCAGCGCATCTGACGGGGCGAAGAACGGCATATCTTCCTCACAGTTTGCATACACGGTGACTAATCCGGGGACCACCTCGACCTCAACAACAAGCACTGAAACCACGACCGGAGGAGAAACAAATACGGGTACATCTGGCACAAGTGGCGTATCGATTCCTCCAGGGATTCCAATGGAGATAGTCATCATTGCTATTGCAGGCGTCAGTGCCATTGCTGTGATCATCATCATTGCAGCCATGAGGAGGAGAAAATCCTAACACACTCAGAATAATAGAGATGAAGACCGACAAATCTTTGAGGAAGCACTTCGCTTCCTCGTTCTCCTTTTTAGATTCACAATGGGCGCAGGAGCTCAAGCCATTCTTGCGATTTCAGTCCATGTTTAGTGGCAACGCATGTTTGTTAGGGAATCGTTCAATATAGCTAACATTATCGACCGCAGGTTTCATGTCAAGCATTACGACCAATATATCCAAATAACGGATTTATGAAAACGCGCAGTACTCTCTCTGAGGAAATAGGTGCATGTACGACATAATTGAATCACTGAAGTCACAAGCACTCATCGCGGAGTGCCCGAGGTGTAACAGAGAGTTCCACCTCTCAGACGCGCTGTTGTTCGATGGGACTGAGCCATTCCCTGATGAAGCAGAGGCGCGTAGAAAAGAATACGAAACCGACTTGAAGGACATGAGAGCGGACCTGCGAAAGAAGAAGGAGCTGGCTGCCGTTAGAGCCATAGCTACAACAGAGGCTGTGAGCATAGGGAAGATGGTTGAACATCTCGTCCCCATCCTGCAAGGATTCGAGTTTGAGCCTGCGGACTGTCGCACACTGTTTGAACCAGTGGACTTGCTTGTCTTCAATGGCCTCTCGAGATCGCAGGTCGATCACCTTGCTTTCATGGAGATAAAGACCGGAGGCGCTCAGCTAAATAGCCATCAGAGAAGGATTAGAAATGCCATCAAGGATAACCGGGTCTTCTATGAGGAGGTCTAAGATGTGTCAGACACTGTTGGTCTTTTTCAGAAGACCAGGACAATACTCTGCCTGTGTCCCTGCTGCCATGAGATTGTACGTCTGTCGGACTTGAATCTGCGTTACGAAGGGCCCACCCCCAAGACATGGCTGGACAAGTATGAGAAAAGCATGAACAGGTTCAACAAGCAGTTGACTCTCTTTCAGGAAGCTGAAGGCTCGATACGACAGGAAGCAAGAGAGAAGGGCAGGAAGAAGGCACGAAAACGAGTGTCAGAGATCATGGACTCTGCACTGCCAGGCTGCAAATATCACCCTCAAGATATCAAGGCGGTGCTTCACCCCATCGACTATATGGTTTTTTGTGGTATGACTGAGGGCAACGAAATCGATAAGATTGTCTGCCTCTCGCTCGAAACAGATGACGCTCCTCTCAGAAGAGCCAGGAGATCAATCGAGAAGACCATAGACAGCGAGAATTACAGCTGGAATGTTGCGCGGGTCCTAGATGATGGGACTGTGACATGCGCAGAGAAGTGATGGATAATCTCAATCTGGGTCGAAACCCAGAACTCCCTCGTCCTTCATTCTCGCCCCCACATCTGCGACACCGACATTCTTATGACTGAGGTTTTGCATTGGATTTCAAGCAGCGGTCATAGAAGGTGCGGATAGAAGCGTCATCAATCCCATCTATGGTGGATTCCCAAGACAAGCAACGAATGTCGATCTGCTGGAGAGCAGGCAAGAAAAAGGTCTTCATCCATGTCTGCAACTCGTCATATTTCTCGGTGTC
>CAYPUO010000230.1:0-5626 GCA_964413775.1 uncultured archaeon | reverse complement strand
CATCAGTGCCATGTGGAGTATGCGCGCCTCAGCGCACACTCATCCTCATCGAAACTGATGGACTATGTCAGGTCTTGCAAGGGCAAGAGAATCATGGTGCACACGCCGGTTGAACAGGCTCCTAATGGAGTGACAATCCCTCAGCTCAACCAGCGGATGAAAATCGAGATCTAGTATGGCTCTATGCTACAACTTCAAGCACACCATCGAGGACCAGCTTCGTGGCCACAAACTTCATCGCAGGCAGACTCACGTTGAGCTTTCTAACAACGTCCTGAAGCGGCAGTGTCCCATCGCATAAATCGACGAACTTAACAACAACAGCGCCGTAGGCTTTCTGGGTGTCCTCGTCAACTTCGCCTTTCTTTTTCAGGTGACTTGAAGGGGATATCTCCACCTGAAAACTAATCCACCCGAATTTCTGGAGAATCTGCAGACACCCAAGTACCTGCTCACGAGTTAGGTCAAGTGCTCTGACAAGACCCCCAACAGTACTGGTCCCATCTATGGCGGTTTTGACAGTGACCAGTGCCTTGCCAATTTCGCGATTCGCAAATGGTAGTCCCTTGCCTGCCTCTCGGGCTCGAACGACATAGTCAAAGCTAATTGGAACCAGAGGAAACTCATTGATAATCTCAAAGATGGAGGTTTCAAAGAGGGTCTTCTCGCCATCCCATCCTTGCCATACGTCAGTGTACTTCTCCTCGATATCAATCAATAGCGAGGCCATCTTCTTTCGATACACATCTTCCTCACTATTGTTTGTGACGATAAGGGCCATGACGAAGTTCTTCGACTTCTCAACCATGACTAGGTTTCCCTCGTGCTCAATAGTTTCGAGAGCATCCGTCGTGTCAGTCGAAGTACCTGATGATGCGTCAATACCACCAAATGAGTCAAGGGCGGAAATCAGAGACGCCACAGATGTTGTATCTGTCACCTCGTCAGTATAGTCAATGTGATACGCAACATCAAATGTCTCTTCGATCTGGACAATCAGAATCATGGCGATTACCTTGGTGGGCATTGGAACCTGCCGTGCTACCAATTCCTGAGCAGGCTCTTCTGGTTCAACAGTCGGGTGTACTTCATTAGCAAGAGGGCTCGCCAGGGATTCATCAGACTCTTCCTCTACGGTAACCTCTCCAGATTCGTCATCGCTCCCAGCAGGAACAGACTCCCACCCACTAGTCTTCTCGAGTGTGCTGGTCTCCTGTAGCTCTGGCCGGTCTGACTCTTGGGTCTTCCTTCGGACAGTAATCATCTCACTGATGGGACGCTCTGGAAGCGTAACTCCCACCGTCTTTGCAGCAACTTCAAGCATGAAACGGATGAACTCCTCCCGTCGGGCTTTGTTCGTTGCGACCATTGGAAATGTTGGCGCACCCAGTAGCCTCTTAATCTTATCAGACTTCATTGATTCGGGAAGGTCCTGCTTATTTGCGACAATGAACAGGGGGACTGCGGGAGCTTCCTTCTTGATATTTCGTAACAGAGTCTTAGTCTGCATGACATTTCGAAACGAGCTATCCGTGATCAGAAATATGACATCAGTACCCTGGAAATAAAAGCTCCATAAGTCCTGGAACACAGCCTGCCCAGCAAAGTCCCAGATAGTAACCAAGAACGTTCCAAACTGAATTGTCTCAGAGGAGTCGACGGCTACATTGATTGTCGGCACATAGCCACCGGGCGCAGGCTCTCTCCCAAACATCAGACGCAAGAGTGTGCTCTTGCCGACTCCGCCAGACCCGACAAATGAGATCTTGAAGCGAGTGAAGATCAGTTCGCCCAAGATGTCTTCTAGGTTATCCTTGATGTATCCCAGCGAATTGCCTCTGAGGGCAGTAGCAACACGAGCTGCACTCTCTCTGACCTTGTATTGGATTACTCGGTCTTCGTCACGGCCATCAGTTACAAACAGCAGCAGCAGATCTTCGCCTATTGCGGAATGGAAGACCTTGTGCACTTCTCCGACAAAGACCGGTGTATCAGGTGACAAGCCATCTGTGGTGGTAAGGTCATTATGACCTCTAAGGAATTCCTGAATGTCATCTGTAGTAAAATCGATTTTCCAGAAACGAGCTCTGACAACAATGTCCCCTGTGGCAGATTCAATTATCATAACATTGTGAATCATTCGTTGTTTCACCACCAGAGCCCGTTGAAATCAATCCAGAAGCTCACTGAAGTCTATTTAACTGTTCTACCTAATGCATCCCTGTATTTGACTATTTGTTCTATGAAGCTTTGGATGATGTATCAATCCTTAAGATTGACGATTCCAAGAGCGTACAGTCTAGATATAACTGTAGTTAAGACATCGGCAGAAATATCTGATTCGCTGCTGATTCGGCCTATTGTGTGCAGGCCATCCATCAACTTGGCTACATCTTCAATCTTGGCGTAAATCAGCTTGATGTCATCTGGGATTTCATGGACAAGTATGGGATAGTCCTCTTTCTTGACCGGGACTGACATCTGGATGCAGCCCATTGCCTTCAAGAAATGGATTGCCCCGAGGGTCATCTGTGGGCCTGCTCCGCTGAGTAAGCGCGACATCTCTATCTTGCCATCGAGGCTGTCCCAGACTGCACGAAGAAAGTCACGAACTTCAGAAGACTCAAACCTATCCCACTCTGGTTCTCTAATGCGTCGTGGCTGCATTTGTGGTAGTAACTCCTCAGGGGGCAGAGTAGCAAGCAGCTTGAGAGTAAAGGGAGGCGATGAGTACGGGTCATCTGTACTCATCAGGAACTCGGGTTCCTCATCTTTCCAGAGGTCAGGTAAGAACGAGAACCGCTGCCTAATTGCCTCAACGTCGTCGGTTGGCCCAGTAACCAATGTGAAAATCAGCTTATCGACCTCGATCAAGGCATAGATTAGAGTACCAACCTGAACAACAGAAGTCTTGTTCGGCGCGGAGGTATCCATACTAAAAGATGTGATGGCAGCGACCACATTCGGTGCACGTTCATACACTTCTGACTGTGGTCTGTAATAGTAAGTGAAGACTGCTTCACCATTAGACTTGTCAACGACAAAGAAAGCCTGGTGTCCGGATGCCACCACTTTCTTCCTGATGGGCCTCTCTTCAAGGGGTTCGTCAAGAGCCTCTTCTATGGGCCAGCTATCCTCGGCAAACTCGGGGTGCATGTCTGACAAGCCCAACATTGCCAGCACTGCAAGAAGCAGGTACGAGGACTTTTCAGATACGGCATCGCATAGTTCAATCTTCAGATCATTTTCATATTTCCTTGCAGCCTCGAGCTCATCGTCAGACCCGGGTGATATCAACACCGGAGCTGACCTCAGTTTTAAAATTGAGCCAATGGCTTTCTCTATTGTCGCCCTATCCGGAATGGGTTTTCCCAATATCAAAATGAATCCTTGCGGGTCAGCAGGCAAGGATTCCGCAGGGTTCCTCAATACCTCATCGATTGAGATCCGTTGCACCCGAACGTTGTACGGTCCAATTGCAACGGCCTTTGATAGATCCGAACCAGATGTTCCGGTGTATGACAGAATAGACGCTAGGGCAAGTCCAGGCTTGTTGCTTTGAGTTGGATGTTCACTTGACACAAAACAGAGTCGGACCTCCTCTCTAAGCAGCTTTCCCGCCATCTGAGGAAAGGCCTTACTGACTTCACGGGCACCATGTCCACCTATAGTTGTCTTTAGGCTCCTGACAAGCTCGCTAACTTGAAGCCGAAATGCAGCATCTGTCCTAGGTCCCTCGCAGAAAACGGCTAGAAGTGTTCTGCTATCGACCTCATACAGAAATGATGAGTGACCTGAGCCCATCCGAAATTCGATGCCATCCTGAAACGAGCCGTCTTGATGTTTTGAGAAGTAAAACTCGATTAACGGTTGTATGGATTCGTCTGTCGAAAGCACGCTGGTGAATGAAATCGATGACCAGATCTTTCCGCCAATGAGGTCAATCAACATCGATTTCGTAATCACATCAATGCACCTCGAACAAAGATACAGGCTCTAATAGCCGCAAGACCCCAAATCAACCTTGCCCAGACTGTCTCTTAACGAACTGACCAAATGTGATGAGTCCTCTCATTAGCTTTTGATAGGGAGTACAAGCCCAACTTGTAATGTATGACGACTCATGGGAGCCTCCTCCTGGTTCTAGCCGAGGCAAGTCGCCAATTGCGGCCCCCACATTCACAGGACTGCATGCATCAGTATCAGGAGAGCTTGAACCACGGTGAGTTTCGAGGAATAGCGGCTTGGGTGGACCATTCAGATTGCCAGATCTGTAAGCTACAATGAAGACCCGCTTCCTTCGTTGAGGCACTCCATAGCGTTCGGCGTTCAGCTGATACCATTCACTTGTATACCCCAAATCCCTCAAGCAGCTCAATATTGCATCTAGCATGGCACCTCGCTTCTGAATTCTCAGACCTACAACATTCTCAATCAGAACGAATTCTGGCTGCAAGTGCTTTACAAGTCTAAGCATTGAAAACACGAGGACATTGCGAGGATCGCTGAAGCTCCAGTTGCCAGCAGTTGAGAACCCTTGACAAGGAGGGCCTCCAGCAAGCATGCCGAGGGTCTTCCCCCTCAAGATTCTGTCTACCTCGCTGATGACAAGTTCGATATGCTCAGGTCTGCGGAGGTCAACGTCCAAGACTTCCGTATTGGGATGATTCGCCGTATAGGTCGTACGCATATGCCCTCTTTTCTCAGCTGCCAGAATAACCCTGTGCCCCGCAGCTGAGAGCCCTTTCGAGAGACCTCCTGCACCAGAGAAGAGATCAACGATACTTCCACGCTTTATCGTTTTGCCAATGGCCTGTGCTAGCAGGGGAGGGACTGCATTTCCGATCTGCTTGTACATTGATGCGTTACTGCCAAAGAATCGGAAGTCATCTGGAAACGACTGCAGACGAGCCGCTTCACGGAATGATATGAGCCTATCTTGCTCAGGATGTATAAATGTGCCATTGCCCGGACGGTTGAAATACGTGTTTATGGTATAACTAGGCTTGTCCAAACGCAGGCGCCCATAGTATGTCGTCCTCCCGCCAGTGGCTCGTAACTTCATGACTCGTGCAGATTTCTCTGCTACTTCTTTGGGAATGTCAGACCAGTTGCCACCCTGAGGGATTGACCTAACCATCTCCAGGTCCAACTCGCTGAGACTAGAAGTAACATGGTTGTAAAGATAGCGAGTGCCTTGCTCACGAAGAATGGACTGGACAAATGTCATTAGTGAGGAATCGATAAGCCAAGTCATATGAAAGTATGTGTTTTCTCATCCTACTAAGGAATGTAGGCGAGAATCTGACTTCGAATCTGCTTTATTATCCCCCTATGTTTCAGAGCCCTCATTGCCTGCAGCCGGCTAAATCCGTAGAGACGGAAGACACAGGCGTCGAGCTCATTAAGGCTTTCATCGTTAGCTGAAGCTCTAACCTGTTTCACTAACTCAATGATTCTAGCAACATGCTCTTTGTTTGCAGAGTCCACTGGATCCGCAAGAGGGAGATTTGAGAGCTCTCGATTCGAAATATGGTTATTCGAACTTGAAACAGAAAACCTCCAGTTCATTAGCTCTGAGTTCAATATGCCAAGGAGATATTCAAGCAGGGATTGATCCTTGTTC
>CAYPUO010000229.1:0-5635 GCA_964413775.1 uncultured archaeon | reverse complement strand
GACCCACCGTTTGGTCTCGATTTTTCAGGAAAGGAAGCAATTTACAATCGCGATGACTCTCTTGTCATTGATGGGTACGAAGAGATAGATGAGGAATATGACGAATTCACGTTCAGATGGATGAAAGGGATTCAACGTGTCATGAAAGATACGGCAACTGCGTACATCTTCAGCGGTTGGACCAATCTTGAGTTTGTCCTCTCTGCTGCGAGAAGGCTTAACTTCGAAACACTGAATCACATTATCTGGCAGTACCAGTTTGGTGTCTTCACTAAGAGAAAGTTTGTGACAAGTCACTATCACATTCTGCATCTAGCAAAGCAGTCCAAGAAGTATTTCTTCAATAAAATAGAACATTATCCGCTCGATGTTTGGCCCATTCTGAGAAAATACCGTCATGGTCAAGAGAAGAATGGAACCGTTTTGCCAGTTGATGTTGTGAAACGATGCATTGATTTTGGTTCTAAGCCGGGAGACCTCGTGCTAGACCCCTTCATGGGGAATGGCACAACTGCAATTGCTGCAAAAGAGAACTTTCGGCATTTTCTTGGATTCGAGATTAATGAGAATCTTGAGCCAATCGTCAGGAGAAACTTGTTGCTCTCAAAAACTGGCCAAGCTTATCGTCCGTACAATGAGATGTTGCCTACTGCAGACGAGTTGAAAGAGAAATATCCCCGTGCGTACAAGATCTACATGAAAGAACAGGGGAAAAGCAAGAAATGACAGTACATGATGATGGTAGGAAGCTTGTTGACTCACTACTTAGAAACTTTGGAACGGGGGGTTATGCGCCTCACGGAATCGAACCAGTTTCCTATGACGAAGCAATACTTGAAATGAAAGAAAATGGCGGGCCTTGGAAACAGATTGAGTGGCCGGGCCATTATCTCAAATGGAAGATGCGCGAGCTTATGGAAGAGGCATATCCCGGTGAATTTGAAGCATATTCGAAGGGAGGACTGCATCTCGTGAAGGCAATCGACTCGAATAGCATTTGGGATTTGCGATTTAATCCCTATGGCCGGTATGGTGGAGTAATCCCGTTCATGAGTTTCAAGAACCTGAACGAGCTCCTGGACGAATTTGGAGGACTTGGATTGATAGTGGCGAATTCTTACGCCCAAGTTGATTTTGATGGCGAAGTATATGAGTTCCATGAGGATTTGAAGGGAAAGACAGATTACACTCGTGAGCGTGAGCACGACCCTGATCGACATGAATGGAAACGAAAGTCGCTGTTCTTCATTATTGACGTACCATACTACTATTTTTCAAAGGATGATTTTCTGACAGGATATGAGAAAGGATGGCTGGATACACATTTTCAGGCAGATGCACGGCAATCGGACGGGGGTACTCGCGAACCTAAGCCACAGGTGCTTCTTCACAAGATACCAGAATCGTGCTTCATAGATGTGGTGAACTTCAATTATGACCCTCAGGAATTCGCGGATTTATATGAAGAAGAGTAATCCATAGACTGTTTGGCAGGCATGCCACTTGCCGGGCAGTAGGCCAGTAGCAAAAAGGATTGCTTCTTTAAGAGATGTTCACGCTTACGGACAGCTGCCTACTCTCTTATCATTGATGATTGAGATCAGCAAATACAGAAGCCTAATGCAGCGGTAGACTTCAAGGAAGACAAAGATGGATACTCCAAGAAAACAAAACGCGACCAGACTCTCTACGCCAAGCGCAAGAGTCAACAGCCCCAGTATTATTCCTATGACAAATACTGAGGCTGAAATGGAGAGGAACCTCCAGATATCCGGAAACCAATCGAGTTTCCTTAAATCATCAAAGTGCTTGCTATCCACAAAGCCTGCAACAATTGCAAGCGAAGCTATGAAGATTGATGCAAATTGCCCCATCACTGTAATAGTTGTAGCCACAATCTGCGAGTAATTGAGTTGCTTACTTGTTAATTCCGAAATCAGAGGACCATAATACCAGATAACGCCGGTGAGAATTATCGCAAGAATCGCATCATTCCGAAGGAATCTTCTCCTGTACCAGGTCAAGATACTCGTCATCTTCTTTTCCCTCCATGATTCTTCTAAACTTAGAATAGACGCTGTGGATTTCTCGATATACCGTTTCTGAATCAAGGTTTTTATTGTCCCCTAAGACCTTGAACCTTACGGTCTTCTCCATACTTGCTTTCTTCAGGAGCCTGATGACCTCAACTTCACCACTGTCTTGCATCCTTGCATTGATTTCAAGCCTGAGAAGGTCGCTTGATGAGTTGCGGTCCTGTACAACCTCGGGAATCCGTTTAAGCCATTGAAATCCCAATCCTCCCGGCTTTCGTGACATTGAAAATCGTATTGTCACGGTACCAAATCCCGATTGTTCATGTTCTTTAATTAGACCAGCCCACATCCCATCATCGGATGACCGCCCGAGCTTCCGGATTGCCTTAATTCCAAGACGCAGAATGATGGATCTCGTTTCTTGAATCTTGTGAAATCTCTTGAGAAAGTCGCCGCGCGGCACTCTATTAACGGATACGGTTTTCACAAGCTCCTGACATTTGTGGGATAGGTATATCCCAAGAGAACTAGGAGAGGGGCCGCTTGGGTTCCTCTCAAAGACAGCTAGATTTTCATCAAAAACAACGAAATGGCATGGATACTCTATATACTCACCGGGGCCAAGCTTAATGCTTTTCTTACGTCGTCCTCTCCGGACTCGGGGAACATCCACATCCTTACCTTTGCCAAAGACTCCTTTGATATGATTAGGCGAAACCTCACTGCAGTCAACGACGAGAATGTCTTTTGTGTCTCGGAGCTCGCGTACTAGGGAAGGCTCGGCACCAGCCGCTACTTCTGCTGAAAATGGTAGCTTTTTCACATATTCAAAAAGATCTGTCAACTCTACAGGGTTTGAATCTTCCTTTGGCGTATAGTCTATCTCCCATAGCTCTAGGCGTCTCTCGATTGGCTTTGACATTTCCTACATCACATCACTATTTCGACATGCCAGATATCCAATAGCTAAGCGGTGCGGGGTTGGTAAAAAGGTTATGCGGTTTATAATAAGACCATCTAGGCAAACGAAAGCCATAATGTGTTTTCTAAGTTGGCGCGCGCCAACTTCTGAGATGCAACCCCCGGGGGAGAGGCGGAGGACCTGCAGGACACGGAGGAGGCGGGAGAGAGGATGTTTCTAGGTGGTGGTGTTCGCTGTACTTATAAGAAAAGGATAGGAATAGCATTTGAGGGACTGTAATGAGTATAACCCCAGTTATCCAACTTGAGTATGTAAACTACTTCTTCTTCCGAATGAACGCATATCTGTACCAGGGAAAAGCATTGCTAGATGCTGCAAGAGAAGCATTTATCGAAACTGCAGGAAAGTACGGATCTGATCTAGTCAGAGAGTTTCTTGAAAATGTCTTAAGAGCAATCTTCAGAGGATTTGACGATATAATCAAGTCTATTCTCTCCTCATGAAAGAGAACTGCATATTAGGTCAGGCCGACAGTGACTCTAACAATAGCTGGCCTTTAGCTCGTCTCTTGCGAGCTGGGCGCTTTTAGGCAGATGACTGGACATATTCATGATTAAAATGGCAATACCGACTAAAGACGAGATTGCGAGTTGGCTCAGAAATCAGAAGATGGATTTTAGTTTCTTCGATTCGCCAGGTGTGAGCTATGCTATTGCTGTAAAACGAGGCGTAGTTCAAGTGGTCATAGTTAGGTTTGACGAGTTAAGTCAGTTCAGGATTCAAGGGGAATTCTTCATTGGGCCTGAATATGAAGCGCTGTATACCGAAGAGAAAAGGAAGATTCATAATAGAAGGATGATACGGATATTGGCTTTCATGAATCTAGACTTCATCGAACTCAGCAAGTATCGCTTCGGAATATTCGATACCATATTCGATGACGGATTCACTTACGACAGGTTGCACAGCGCTATTAGAAGCATATCGCTTGGCATCCATACAAATCTTCAAAATCTCAGTGTGGTTCTAGGCTTAGAGAACGGGGAACCTGGTGATGTGGATGATGTCGCCAACCTTGACTACTTCGTTTAGAAACACCAAAACATGAGTTGTCCCGGGTCAACTCATCTGCAGTTCTCTCTGTTATACCATGACCTTTCAACATCATATGTTCTTTCTGCTTCAACAATCTGATGGTTTGAGAGAATAATCCGGTTACAGAGCATCTATGCTGGCAGCATGTAGGAGTTCATATAATATCAGCAAGACAATCCGATGGGTTGGGCTGTTGGAGAGTCCGAAACATACTGATTCCAAGGCGTTTCAGATTGCTGAGATTCCGAGAGGATACATTGAGGCTCAACTGGACAACAATCCAGAATCATCGTCATCTAGACGACTACCTCTGAATCTTCAGAATTTTGAGCGATTTCTCTCTGCAATGATGTCTGCAAGAGTGCCGTTTGGATTCCAGCTTCAAGTCTTCGAGGCCGTTCCAAGATTAGTGCTTTTTACTGAGAGAACTGGTCAGAACATTGAGGCCATGAAATCGGGTTTCATTGCCAATTTTCCTGAGTTTGTCATAGAATCCGAGAGTGAGCCCTTCATAGGTGTCACAGGTAAGGATCTACATCTAGCTATTCTTTCAGGAGTCCCGAAGGCAACTCAAGGTGCTCTGAATGGTCTGGCACGACTAATGGTCGGGGCCTCATGTCCTTCAAGATACATTGCATGGGCCATACCTAGAAGGCCAAGCTGGATTAAGAAGAAAATCGCGGAGAAGAGGCTCGGCTCTAACCTGACAAGAGCGTCCCAGCAGCAGACATCTCAATCATGGATTGGCAATGAGACAAGGACAGTCTTTGATGTGAAAGCTCGTTCCTCAATAGAGAAGTATGAGTCTGAGTACACCCGAATGCGAAGAAGGATACTCCTTGACTGTGGAGCAGCATTGGCATTCTGGGGTTCTCAAACTGCTGAATTTCATCTCCAGAATGCGGTTCATGTCCTGCTAGGGACAGTTTCCAGAGATGATCGGGACCCAATCAAAGTTCGAACGTTCAGCGGCCCTTCAGCGAAGGGCATAATCGATGGAATCCAGACTCTTTCGAAGCTCCCGAAAGGGCAACTGCTACTACCAAAGGAGGCTGTTCCACTCTTTGAAATTCCAAGCGTGGAACTCGGAGTTGTCCAGAGTAGCCCGGCCTCGTTTTCATCAACTGGAAAGAAGAGCATTGTTTCCCAGCAAGTCTTCCAAGAGGGGGAGGTGGCATTCGGGTACTCAGTAAGGATTGGAACATTGGACTATGGTCACGTAATGTACCTTCCACTGGAGCAACTCCGGAGGCATATAGCTATCGTTGGCATGACCGGTGCAGGGAAGACGACAACAAAGAATCGGATTGTAATCGATGCGTGGAGAAACGGAATCCCAAGTCTTCTGATTGAGCCCGTGAAGACGGATGCCCGCTCTCTCATGGGCGTGATCCCCGAACTGAGAGTCTTTACGGTGGGACTTGAGCCGGTCGCTCCATTCAGACTGAATCCCTTCTATGTTGAGGATGGCGTCCATGTTAATACCCACATTGGCCTGCTCGTCACCAGCTTCTTATCTGCATGGCCCGTTGAAGGGATTCTTGCCAACTACCTTCGAAGAGTCCTGAACCTGACATATACT
>CAYPUO010000228.1:0-5637 GCA_964413775.1 uncultured archaeon | reverse complement strand
GGGCAAAGAAGTCTGCTGAAGCTCATACCGGCGTTGGATTGGATACTGACATCCTCATTATCTGTAAAGATAGAGAAACTCCTTTGCTGATAACGAATGAATCTGGTCGTATGAACCAGTTGGTTGCCATATACAATGAAGAAAAAGAAAAGGTGAACGAGATATACAATCAGACTACGCCAAAAGTGAAAGAGGTGATTGATGGTGCGAAGTGATCAAAAGCGTCATATGCAGAGGTCCAAGAGAAAACTGAATGAGAAGCTCAAGACTCAATGGGCAAGCAGAATAAAATCAACAACTCACAGACGCAAGATCCCTTCTATAAAACCAAGCAAGCCTCCTAGCCTCCCAGAGAGTCGTGATGCGCGTCCGGACAACTCATAGGAGTTGTCATGTACTACTCCACAAGCCAAAGAAGCACGGCTCCGGCATCCAAGGCGTAAATGCATATATCAGAAAAAGCGAGGAAGAGGAATGAGAGGGAGCTACATGCTCCTTTAGAAATGAGAAATGCGTCTGCTTCTCCTGTCTGTACGGCACCTACTCATTGCTCAGGGCTCTTTATAGAGTGATAACCCCCCAAGGCCCTGTGTAGAAAGTCGGTGAGTGCTCATTCATGATGGGCTCTATGGTCATGTTGTACAGTCGGGATCTGAAACTATTGGTATCTGAGCAGTCAGATGGTCTGCGAATGAACCGAGATACCACTTTTCACACAGAGCCACCCCCCAAGAAAGCTTTATACATCAGTATGTGACTATGCTGATTGACTTGAGTGGGAGGCCCTTCATCGGGAGTATGATTCCAATTGGCATTATTGGTTAACCTATTAGGTGCAATTCATAGTTTCAGTGTGTCGACCAGAACTGATTTTCTGGAGTCTCTTAATCGACTGACATACGAACTCTACAGGTCTCTTGGAGTCATTTTTTACACTCGGTACTCATGCATACAATCTGAAAAGCTTGATCTAGTGCATAGAAACGTAGTTGAAACCATACAGAACAATTTTCAAAATCCCACATTCGACTCGTGGGTTGAACTGGGGAAAGTCTGCAGTGAACACTTGGAAAGCCTCGGTGATCGTCTAGGCAAGACCAACAAGAGCATTGCAGAGCTTGAAGTGGACGAAGTTGAAATAGAAACAATAAAGCAGGTCGCTCAAGAGCTGGATACTAGTGGTGAGTCTCTAGACTACAAAGTCGACTTCCACAGCATATTGAAGATTCTAAGAAGAATCTATCACATGCATCAAGCAAGGGTCATCTACGGCAACAAATTGCGAAAGATTGTTGATATGGGTTTAAGGGATGTTCTACCTAGCATTATTGAGAAGTTGATGTCATGCTTTCCCGTTCAGGTTCTTGTTCCAGTAGCCTTCGGAAAAAAGGGTACTGAGGCAATTGTCTTTCAAAGCGGCACTTTTCGAACTGAATATCTCCCTCCGAAGTCTGAAAAGCCCCGGTTTATATACGACTGCTATCTTCGATATTATGAAGACGAAGAACCCTTTTCATTTCATACCAATCTCCTTTATTATGAAAAGTCGATTGAGTCATACTGTTGCTATAGGGGCTATATCGGTACCGAGGCAATCTATGATTTCTTATCCCTAGAGGGAGCAAAACATACCCAACAAAAGGAATATGAATTCTACGAAGATGTCTTTGATATTCCGGTTCATACTGTTTCACAATACGACACATACATGTCCTTTTCAAAAAGATACGGGCGATCAGATACAACTAATGGGGTTTCTCATAATTTGCCTGACCGATTAGCTGCGTACGTTCGAAGGCCAATCATTGAGAAGGAGCTAAAGGAGAAGCTCTTCAGAAAGAAATTCTATATCACAACTCTGGACGGAGGAGGCGGATATGGGAAAACAGAGCTTGCTAAGTCAGTAGTGTGGGATGTCATCGAATCAGAAAAGTCTTCTCTGCCAGAATATTTGAGGCTGGATTATGTTGTCTGGGTTACGGGCAAGATTGAATATTTCAAAAACGGCATGATTGAATCAAAGGCCCAGAGCTTGGGTTCTATTGAAGACCTTATTGACTCAATTCTCTATGTTACTGGTAACTATGAGTCCATCAGCAGACCACCTGGAATTAAACGCAAGCTTGTGATTGAAGCACTAAACGAGAGTAATGGAACTCTAATCCTTCTTGATAATCTGGAAACTATTGTTGAAAGAGAAGAAATCTGGGCATATCTTGTTGAACTCATCGACAGTGTAAACAAAGAACTTCGAGTTCTAACTACGTCGCGTATTCGTGTCGGTTCAGCGGAGCTTGTTGTTACTGTGCGCCGAATGGAAGACAGTGAAGCAAGACAATTGACTCTTCTGGAAATGGAGCGTCTTGATGTAGATGACCAGTGGAAACGGGAAAAGCATCTGGCAAAGATTGTCGAAGCAACCGGATGTATTCCTTTGCTGATTAGATACGCTGTTAACCTGCTCAAACGCGGTTATACTCCTGAGGAAATTGCCGAGCAGTTGCCAGATGAGTCTGATGTAGCTTTAAGGTTCATATGTGACATCCAGTGGAATGAACTCGACGCTACGGCCAGAAAACTACTCACCGGTATTGCCTTCTGGGGAGGTAAGATAACCTTTCAGCAAGCTATGAGGCTATGCAAGTTGTCCGATGAGGCCTTTCAATCTGCGAGAGAACAACTTGTCCTCCGGTCATTTCTCGAGGAACAACCCCTTGTGGAATCAGTCCTTGAAATACTGCCGCCAATTTCGAAATACGCAAGATTGAAGCTTCAGGATCTCCCAATGTACGAGCAATCCTTCCTCGAAGCCGAAACAGAGCTTAGAACTCCTCCAAGGCCTCCCAAAGACATGTCAGATCAGACCTTGGATGAGGAAGTGGAACTGAACAGAGTATTCCAGAGAGTAGGGAAGATGCTAAAAATGGGTGCACGATATCCTGCCTACGATAGCGTTAAACAAGCGACAGATCTATTCCCTAGAAGTTCCAGAGCATGGGCAAAAAGAGGTTCATTTGAATACAGGGAACTTGATAATCCCTCTGAGGGATATGCGAGCTATAGGCAAGCTACTCTTAATAGTCCTACAAATCCTGATATCTATGAGGACTGGGCAGATTGGGAATTCGATCAGGGCTCTAGAAAATCCATTAGCAAGCATCTAAAGAATGCCAAAAGATACTATGAACAAGCGTTGGAGTTCACGAAGGACGATTACGATCGCTGTAGGTTAGTCCTATCAGTGGGAAAATCCACTCTTCAAATAGGGATTATTCTGTCTCAGCAGCTTTCGAAAACCAAGGCCGAAAAATCCAAACTCAAGCACGAGCTAAACAGGTATCTGGTGAGTACAGTCGATTTGCTGGAGCGGAATTTACACTCGCCCTGTGTAGGGCGTGAGGAGCTTTTCCATAATGCCTACTCCCACTCAATGATGTGTTATTCATTATTGCTGCTGAAAGCAGACGATTCAGTGAACCAGCAAAAGCTTGAGGAATGTGCAATCCATCATTTGATTGAAGGGATAGAAACTGACTCTGAGAATCAGCATATCCGCCAACTATTTCGAAACAACCTGGTTATCAGAGCACTTGGCAGAAGTGGAAAGAAAATGGACTACAAGGAGAGATACTCGGAGAAGGTTAGGAAAACCTTGGAGCTTAAAGAAAAGGTTCATGTAAGATGCGATGAGATTCCCGCAATCCTCAGTTCGATGAGTCTGGACAAAGAAGTAAAGTGACATTGCCCGTGCGTCTGTTTCTCTTGTCTGTACGGCAAGTACTCGTTACCCGGAATTTCCTGTGCCATGACGATTCTATAATGCAATGCTCGGGGCTGCTGGTCTTCTCCTTATGAAAGCAATGGACCCGAGAAGAATAACTCCTCCAGTCGCCATAATCGCTTCGATGATTGGAACATATGGCAATAACACCGCTACTGTATCTTCGCCGAAGAAGCACTTCAAGTCACCATTAACAGCATACATCGAGTTATTATTCCTGATGAGATGGAAGGATCCGACAGCCTGCTCACCAGAATAGGTAACATCGGATCCGCCGGATGAGTTAAACCGTGCAGCCCAGGATGCGATGACGCTTATATTCAACACATCAGATGACGGCACAGAGAATGAGTCCTCGGTCAGTATGACTTCGTGCGTCGGGCCTGTGATATTCTCATCAGACCTGGCCGTGTAGTAGCGGAACTCTATTAGATTCGCTGAGTCGAGCATGTTCACATCGATGTCCCTTGTTAAGATGACTTGTTTCGAAGTAGACTCGTTCATGTGAAGCATACGTATGTTATCGATGCGATGCAGCGTGGTGTTCTCAGTACTGTCGAGGCGAATTGATGTGTTCAGGTCAAGCCACATGTCATACCTGGCACCGGATTTCAGACCCTCTTGAACAAATATCTGACTGCCATTTTCAAGGAGTGAGATACCCAGTGCCAACTGATAGAAGATGACTAGCTCTTTGATGCCAAGGTCACTCTGAATCGTAGTATTCCCAGGGTCATAGACAGTATGAGTAAGTGGATACTGCTCTTCGGTGATTGAATGAGTTTCCACTTGCGCACCAGTCCGCAATATGAAATCGAAGGAACCTGTTTCGGTAGGTGCGGGTTCTGCAAATGGGATATGGTACACCGAGCTTGCCAAGGATACAGTAAGCAAGACGAGTCCAAGAATAGCAGCCACTCTAACTGTTACGCGACTCATTTCTACCATCTAAGATGCGTCTACACGCACCGTGTCTAATCAGTCTAACGGGTGTGGAAAAGGAGAGTGAGGGCGCATTACGCTCCCCTGAAAGACCTAGAACTACATCTGTTTCTCTTGTCTGTACGGCAAATACTCGTTACCCAGGATTTCCCGCGCCATGGCCACATTCTATCGGTCCATTGTCACCCCACAGAATGGGCAGCAGACGCTCTTTCCGGCCTTCAGGTCATCAACTGCATCAATCGGTAGACTTCCATGGCACTTTGGACAAAGCCACGCGCCCAGCTTGTTAGATATCTCATCGATTGCTGGCATTATCATTGCCTCGTCTTCTCCAGACATTCGGACTTTGCATGTCGCCCCTTTGTGTCCAGATTTCCCACTAATGACAATCTCGACTCCGAGGTTCTTGCCTGTGTACATACCCCTTGCCCATCCCTTATTGACCGATTCAAAGAATTCGCCATGGTGATCTATTTCGCTATAAACATCAAAGAAATTCGACATATTCAGAATCTCTATGGTCTTTTCATGCATCTCTTCAGGAGTCCAGTCTTCAACTCTTGAAGTCATTTCACCATGGCCGAGAGTGGCCAGCTTAAGCATGTAGTCCTCAGGGCTAATCTGCTCTGGATTGAGTAAGTCACAAACTGCTCTGATGATCAGCGGTTTTGTCATAACTGTGTGAGCGCTTCCTCGAGAGTCAACATATGACACACTAGCCGTAATGTCACCTTTTACGCAATCCTGAGTTGGAAGGAAATCGAATGTTGGTGTCCTGAATCCCTCTGGGTCAAGTTTGGCAATGCATCTGGAAGACTCTCCCTCGAGACGAAGCGAGTCCCGCGGGTAAGAAACAAGTGTGAGAGTGACATCAGTGATTACTAGAGGAGTTGTATTAAGCACCTTGAGTT
>CAYPUO010000227.1:0-5644 GCA_964413775.1 uncultured archaeon | reverse complement strand
GAGCTAGCATACAGCGACTCTGAAATTCAACTAATCCATAACTTCGTTAGTCAGGGGGGTACCCTCCTCATCCTCTCTGAGGGCTTTGATACTCAGAACAACGTACCTGCATTTGCCTTCGATTCATACAACCAGATTCTCCAGCCATATGGCATTCAGTGTGAGAACCATTGGATTGGTCTTGGGAATGGTTCAGTCTATGGTGTTGCAAGCGGGGGTTCAGTCGAGTCAGACCCATTAACAACAGGAGTTTCCAACCTGTTCATTCTTAACGGAGGGACCTTCTCTGTTGACCCAGCGAATTCTACAGCGAAAGGACTGGTATGGGCAGATGCTGCGAAGACACATGCAATAGTAGCAGTTGCTCAGGCTGGTAAAGGCAAAGTAATCGCCATTTCTGATGGATCAATACTCTACGATGACACAATCTACGACGCTTTTCAAAGTGGTGCAGACAATCTTGTATTCCTTGAGAATCTAGCAAAGGACATTGTTCCTGAGAGCCCCAGAATCTACGATGTTCAGTTTGAGCATGGTGATGTTGGTCAACAGGCCAATTTCACTGCATTCGTCTTTGATGATGACCTTGCCTCAGTCAATATTACAATAACGGACCCGAATGGTCAGAGGATCACTGCACCTGTGGTCGCTACATTGGGATACAAATACTTCACAGATTTCACCCTTGAAACCACAGGATTCTACGAAGTCAATATTGTCGCCACAGATGCTCAAGGCAATGTTCGTTACTTCACCAAGACGTTTCTGATTCCGGTTCAGGCACTGAATGACCAGGTGCTCATGACAGTCATCTACAGTCTTGTGGCAATTGTTGGTGTAGCCCTTGCATATGTGGGCATACTGAAGTTTGGCATTGGAAAAAAGGCGAAGAAAGCGACCGAACGCGAGTGGTCCCCACCATGGGAAACAGATGACGAGGCGCCTGCTATCGAATAGGGCCCAGTCTTGCTTCCAGGAGGTCCTTCATCCGCTTGTGTAGCGGCTCCAGCAGTGGCTTGTCATCAAGCTTGGCACCAGATTCGATGCGTTGATGGATCTGATGTCCGATACGGGCACCCATCCTAGGAGCAATAACCTGCCCACCAACTAGCAGTCCATCTTCTGTTGTGACTAGTGCCACCTTGGTGAACTCTTGAGTGTCTTCAAGATAGTCAAAATAGCTCCGGATGCCAAGCGATGTTGCAGTTGTCGTTGAGTGCCCTACGCATACTACATCTGTGTCAAAAAGGCGGTCATACTGAAAACGTATGGAGATGTCCTCGTATGTCTTAGTGCCGCCAACAGCTGCGACCCCTGCTTGCCTTCCTGCTCTCGCAGCCACACTGGCAATGGGCATCAGGACCGGTTTCTTGGCATATCGGTCGAACATCTCAACACAGTCGCCAACTGCATAGATGTCTTTGTGCGAGGTTTCCATCAGATTCGAAACCCGGATACCTCCCAAATCTCCAGTTTCCAGCCCCATGGAAGTAGCTAGCTCTAGGTTGGGTCTTACACCAGTCATGAAGAGGACCACCTGCGCCGGAATTGTTGCAGTTTCCAATTCAATGCCCTGAACACTGTCATTCCCGGTAACCCGTACTGGAGATTCTCCTTCATGAATGATTAGGCTTGAAGGTAGCCTTGACTTCAGTTCATTGCTCATCTCGGGTTCCAACAGACGACGCATCAACCGAGAACGAACAACAAGATGAACTTCCTTTTCCAAGTCTAACATTCGTTCTGCAACCTCGAGTCCGCTGAAGCCAGCGCCAACAACCACGACTGACTTTATCGACGGCAGCCGTCTACCAATAGCGGCTGTATCACTCATATCTTGGATTGTAAATACTCCATCAAGGTCGGTTCCCTCCACTGATGGAACCGAAGGAACACCTCCAACAGCCAAGACCAGTTTGTCGTATTCTGCTGTAGTGAGGCGATTGTTGGGCGATCGAATCTCTAGAGTCTTGGACTCTACATCAATGTTCGTGACACGGGAGCCCCTTACAACTTCAATGCCTTTTTTGCCAAGTGTATCAGCAGTCCAATTGTTAATCACTAGAGCTTTCGTATCGGGATCAGCAAGTGCAAGAGATGCGCCAGGCTTTCGATGAGCATCGAGAGATTCACCTGTATAGACTGTTACCTCGGTATTTCTATCAAATGTCTTTGCAGCTGTTGCAGCTGCTATTCCGCCAGGTCCATATCCTATTACCGCCAGCTTCATTCTACCCTGTCGCTCCTTTACGAGCCCGTACCTTTTTGACGTACGCTGCAGCTACTATGAGCACAACTCCAACTCCCCATATAAGCAATACATAGGAATAGTCTTGGACTATCTCAACCTGGCCAAGTAGCTTTGATGTCACCTGACCACCCTGGGAAACTGCCATAGCATAGATATCGTAGACGCCGGGAGTAAATGCAGCCGGAGATATGTCGAATTCGTAGTGACCAGAAGACCCACTCAGCGTGATATTATACGACAATCCGGATGGAGGATGCAAAGACACACCAACCATCGATGCCAAGCGATATCCTAGGAGGTCAAATCTTCCCGTGATCCGGTCTGATATAAGCGGACCCACCCTGACAACGGTCTGGTCAAGCTCTGTGTTAGTGAACTCCATCTGTAGTGAACTCTCACCAGCCAATATTATTGGCGGAAGAGAAACATCCATGCTACCATCACTTGCATGTAGGATTAGAGATAGAATACTAGTGCTGTTGAACTGAGATGAGTCAAATGAGGCTTCAAGCACATAGGAGGAGTCCTGTTCCGTAGAATCAAGTACGGATAGACTGCCATCTATGATCTGTGCACCCAATGACAGGAGACTCAAGTCTGTATCTTTATCGGACACCTCCATTCTCACTGTATACGCCATTCCCTTTGAAGTGATGGATACATCTTCAATCAAGGGACCCCACTCATCAGCAAGCGCCACAGCGGAAATCTCATCTTGGGATGCATTTGCTGCATTTCCGGAGGAGAATTGGATTCTGCCCAATTCTGCGCCATGATAGTGTTCAAAGCCTACATAGAGATAGTCTGAGGCATTGCTCCACTCAGCAACGCCAACTTGCGTGAACCCATTACCAGACCAATTATAGATAGTAGCAGCTCCTCCAGTCACGTTTACGCGGAGGTCTATTCCAGACTGACCTGTAGACATCGACGAGTCTGTATCCCAGTCAATTGTGAAGCAGTTGTCAGACATGAAATCGGCAGTTCCAAGGAAACCGACCCTAAACCACTCCGAAGAGTTGGTTTGGTAGATGCTCACGTTTAGGATATCAAGACCTGGATCTACAGATGGGTCAATGGTATCGGTCGCCAGATACGGAACTCCACCCCAATATATCTTTGAGCTAGAGGGAGAGAGAAGGTTCTGAATGGACCACAATGGGTCAACAAGGCCATAGCCCCATGAGCTTGAGGGAGTATTGTAATGGTGAGAATAGCCACCGCTTCCCTGTTCAAGTGATGTGAACGTCACCCATTGATTCTTGGCCACCTGGGCAATAAGAGCTAGCGCCCCAGCGACATGAGGGGCCGCCATGCTTGTGCCAGAACGGCTCGCCCACAGGTTAGAAAGGCTGTTGAATGCGGCGCGTATTGAGTCTCCAGGAGCAGCCACGTTAGGCTTGGCAACACCATCGATACGGGGACCAATACTTGACGAATAACTGATATCGTTGTTGACCTCATTCCATGATGAAACAGTTAGGCCCATGTCACTGGTGCCAGGAGAGCTTATTGTATGGGTGTAATCAATGTTGGATGTGAACCGTAGTGCGCCCCCAGTCCAGCTGTTGTCCCAAGCATAGCCATCAACAGTTACCTCCTCTCCAGACGGATTTGTGAATGTAATTGTCCATGTTCCAGAATCCCAGAAGTGTTCGGACGCTGACACTTGCACAATAACACGGTTCGTTCCCTTGATACTTGTATCTGCGAAGACATAGGCCGAGATGTTGTCACCATTTATCTCAAATGGATTTTGTACAATGTCGGAAAATGCTCCAAGGTCGATCACATCGCCGTGGCCGGGAGCAGAGAGAATGATATGCTCGTCATTGTTGTCGCTCCTCCAAAGCAGGCTCAGGAATGAATAGTCAGGAGGATTAATGACATAGAGGGTGGTGTTTGTCTGCGCGCCAGGTGCCACTGTGAACCGCGCGTGTTTGGGTTGGTTTCCAAGGTTACCTGCGGCCAAGGCTGTTGTTATACCATACTTCAGAAATGCTTCACTGACAGCCACATCCTCATCGTCAGTTCCATCAAGGAATCCCAGATAGCTTGAGAATGACATGTTGATTACCTTGGCTCCATGTTCAGCTGCAAATGAGATACCATCAAGGATCGACTCCGAGTCCAGAGGGCTCTTGATTATGATAAGATCAGCTCCGGGAGCTACTCCTACGTAGTCAGTCATACCTATCTGCCCGCCGGCGATAATGGATGCTACGTGTGTCCCGTGGCCATTTGTGTCAACATCGCTTATGGCTTCTGTGAGGTTAACACCACGCACATAGACCTTGGAAGTATACTGATCGTAGAGGACCGCTACCTTTGGCTCTCCCAGAACGACAACTTTCTCACTTCCGAGTGAGATAAAACCATCATGGTTCTGGTCAATTCCACCAAGCCATCGATCACCTTGGCTGTATTGGAAGATGCCATTATCATTTGTATCAATGAACATATAGTCCTCAGAATAGTCGAATTCAGAGCCTGTCTGATGATAAACTGTACTGATAGGACCTTCACCCGGATCAATCTGACTATTATTGTTGAGGTCAACATAGTAATGTGAGCCATTAGAGAGAATATTCAACGGCCCAGTGCTTGCTCGCCAGAGCGACGGGTGGAGCCATGTTGCACCAGTATCAATCACTGCTACAGTGGTACCTGTCCCATCTATTGTCGTTCCATTTACTTCCATGTTAGTCCAGACATCAGAAGCTCCTATTGCTGCAACTGATGATGCTAGCGAAGGATAGAATTGCTTGGACCCCGATGATGCTTGAACAAGTCCAAGGGATCCCAGTCCTTCAAGAGACGAAACACTGGATACAGTCGCCGCATATACGGGCCCAACATGAACAAC
Source organism: uncultured archaeon (assembly GCA_964413775.1). GTDB lineage: Archaea > Asgardarchaeota > Thorarchaeia > Thorarchaeales > Thorarchaeaceae > MP5-2226. The sequence continues at coordinate 527 of CAYPUO010000227.1, read as the reverse complement.
GGTCCCATCTCTACAGTTGAATGAAATGCCCTGTTGTTCTGCAAGCTCGATATCGGCACTACTCAGCTCGCCTGAAAACTGCAGGATAGTGCTAACGCCGCTCTTACCACTAGCAAGAGAACTTGCTGACTTATACTGCTCAAGCGCCAGTTTCAGCTGTGATTCAATAAGTGGGCTTGTAGAGTCAGAGGAGGCCAAAGCAGGCGCAGAAGCAGAGGCTGTCATTGGAATTCGTAGCATTGGAACAGTAAGCAGCAATAATAGCAGTAGCAGTTTCTTGTACATTGTCCGACCTCGGGTGCGATTGGGCAGTTCATATGAACAACAGATATGCTTTCCGTTTTTGAAGAGGCGAATGGGATGGGCTGCTTGCCTCTCGCAAACACCTATTCTTTCACAATCACATCGACATCTTGGACCTTAATCTCAGGACCGATTAGGGTTTCCATGTTAATGGGATCCTTGCCAATCTCTTCCGTTTGTTTCAGCAGGTCATAGATATTCCCTGAGATCATTAGACCGTGGAC
>CAYPUO010000226.1:0-5647 GCA_964413775.1 uncultured archaeon | reverse complement strand
TCGACGAAGAAGTAGGAGTGTGGGCCAAGTGAGTCGAGTCGAGAAACACAATCCGATGAAAGCTGGCACGACTGATAGAAAGCGTGCTGAGCTGAAAGGTGACAAGAATAAGGCTGAGGTTTCTGAAATCACCTTCGAATCGGTCCGTGAGGATGCAATTCGATATGGATTAGTAACCGATGTCCTCTATCAGATGAACGCAGGAAAGGAAGCATCCATCTTCTGTGCCACTTGGAAGAACCATCCAATCATCTTGAAGGCCTACCGCTACTGGCAGTCTTCACATCAGTTGTCCAAGAAGGCTGGCTTCATTCCTGCTGGTACATCAAAGCGAACGTACTGCATTCTGGGCATGATGGAGAACTTCGCAGTCATCGAGTACGACCTGCTAATGCGCTGTTTCAGGGCAGGTGTCCATGTGCCCACACCAATTGGTCGCGTTGGGAATTTTGTCACAATGCGGTTCATTGGTGATGGCACACAGCCTGCACCTCAGCTGAAATACGTAGTGCTTGAGAACCCAGCTGAAGTCCTTGACCAGATTCTGGACGACTATCTCATCATGTATCGTGATGTCCACTATGTGCATGGGGACCTGAGCGAGTATAATATCCTCTGGTGGCAAGATAGGCCTTGGATCATCGATGTGCCTCAGGCGTATGAGGTCGGAGTTCACTGCGACATGATGAAGGCGGAGTCCTTGCTCAGACGGGACATCAAGAATGTCGTCAATCATTTCGAATCTTATGGAATCTATAGAGATGTTGAACAAATCACCAGCGTCTTCCTGAGTGAGTATATACCATACAATCTCAGGAACTATCGCGAACTCACATATGGAGGCGATCTACTGTGATACAACTACCGAGAAGTGCTGTCACTGTCCTGAAACATTTGGTGAATAAGGGTCCAATGTGTCCCGTTGACATTTGTCAGACTGCAAGCTTGGCACCACGTACAGTAAGCCATGCACTCAAGCGTCTGCTGGATGATGAGCTGTGCAAGAAGATTCCCAATCTTGAAGATATGCGACGGCCTCTCTACACTCCAGACTTTGATGCTGCGAGAGAAATCGTGTCCCGATATGGTATTAACTCTACTATTGGAAATCAGCTGAACTTCATGTATCGGAGATAGAACACGAACCTAGTCAGACCATAGAACATAGGCTGCACTTGACCGCCATCGAAGACTGTCCGTGGCAAGGCATCAATAGTCGTTCCATAGTAACATCGAATCATCGGGTTGAGTAGGTGGCCTGATTCAGCAATTGGCTGTTTCTTCTTTCTTGTCTTATTGGAATCAAAAATGAGAATAAGCGAGGATATGTTATGTAATCGCGTTCCTCGATGCTCGCCAATCTGATGGGCAAAAGGATCTGAACAGATGACGGCCGGAAACACCAATGTCATCTGTTCTTGAATACTACCAAGGCTAAAAGGTCCCGTGCAACTCTCCAGATGTAGGATTGCGTCTAGGACACTTTCCTCAGTACTACTCTTGAAACTCCAGGTATCTTCTTGAGACTATCCTCCAATTCCTGCAGCGACACCACAAGCTGGTCTGGGACAAAATAACACTCATAAAAGCACTTTTCGCCACGCAGACAAACGCCTGTTGTGAATATTATGTCGCTCAGTTTTGCATCATTGAACGCAAAGTTCAGCTGCTTCAAAAAGTTGCGCGACAAATCGCTGATCTCGATTCTCAGAAGATAGATATCATCTGACGCGACTGGAAATATCTTCATTACGCGGTCTTTGTGATGCATCACTGTAAGCGCCGCTTTCTCTTTGATATCGGCTACAAACTCCGCCGGGAACTCAACAGGCTCACCTGGCCTGAAATGCAAAATGATTGCTGAGGTTGCACCCTCTCTGTCTGTCACCATCACTTTTTACGTCCTTTTAGTCCTGTACGCCCTTTAAGGTCTGCTCTTCGTTCTGTGTGTTTCTCTCTAATTAAGTTATTCTGTGGTTAATCCACTTGAAACACACGCTACCCACCTCAAAGATATGTGCACCCATGAATATGAACTCTTGCACAATGTATTTTTGTCTTGAGAACTCTTGAAAATCAGGTGTAATGTGTGGGAAGTCCGAGCCTGACTCAGTTTGTTGGGATAGTTCTAATCGCAGTTTCTGCTGCTATGAGCATATTAGTCTATCAAGCGGCTGTTGAAGCCGGTGGAAGCATAACGGCACTGCTTGCTCCCTTCTTGATATCTTGGGGAATACTTGCTTTTCAGGAATGTGTCATTGATTTGCGGCTGATAATACACGGTGCTGGTGCCTGCCACAGCGCATGCCACGGTGCAGGTGTTTCCGGGGGCCTTCACTAGATGGTTTCACCTCATACTACCATTTATCACGTCAGCGATATACATGTGGGAGAACCCGGTGTTACTGTCGATGGCCTCAGAAAAATCCTTGACTTCATTGAAAAGCGTTCAAGGGATGCTGTTTGCCCATTACTGGTCGTCACTGGTGATCTCACTACCGAGGGACTTCGTGAGGAATATGAAGGCTTTGCGGAGGCGTTCGAAGGATTCTCTCTGCCGAGTATCATAGTCCCTGGAAATCATGACGAGCGGAACTACGGCAGTATTATTTTCGAAGAGGTGGTGGGAGAGCGTTATTCCCAATTCGAGAATGATGCGATTGCGCTTTATGCTGCTGATAGTGCTGAACCCGATAACGACGCAGGGCACGTGGGCCGTACACTATATGAGCCGATACAGGATTTCTTCAAGTTAGCAAGGGATAAGGTCAAGATCTTCGCACTGCATCATCATCTCGTACCCGTACCGTTTACTGGCCGGGAACACAACGTGGCTGAAGACGCTGGTGCATTGTTGGGACTACTTAACTCATCTTGCTGTTCAATAGTTTTGAATGGACACCGCCATGTCCCGTGGTTATGGCAACTCAACGGGATGGCCCTTCATTCTACTGGAACATTGATGTCACGAAGGATTCGTGGTGCGTACTCTCAGGTGATGTCTGAACTTCTTATTGCTGATACCGAGCTATCAATCATCCTTCATTACAGAGATGGGACTTCGAAAACACTTGCGGATATCCCAATTCACAAGTAATGGCCAGTGCTGTTGGAGTTTCATCGTCATAGGGCATACTAATATTGAGGGAGTCTAGGCCTGAACTACTGAACCACTTTTCCATCTTTCATGACTACTCTCTCTTCTCCGTTGACATATGTCACAGTCACCGTGGGTTTACTTATAAGAAAGTCCTGATGAGTTGCTGAGTTGTTAGCAGCGATTCCTGGATAGTCCATATTATTTCCGAAGGCTACATGGATGGCGTTCCCAACCTTCTCGCTCTCAAGAAACTCCTGCACAATCCGTGCCTTGGGATTTAGACCAAAAGCAAATTCACCAACATGCTTTGCCATCTCATCAATTGCTTGCGTATCTTTGATGATTTTCAATGCATTCTTGTCCTCGCATATCACAGACAAGACCTTTCCTTTCTTGGTCGTTATCGTGACAGGCTTTTCAATTGGTCCAATTCCCCCTACCGCAAGGTCACATACTAGCGTTCCCTCCATGGATGTTTCAACGGGTCCCATAAGCACTTCACCAGTTGGCAGATTCATCCATTTCATGTCCTTCCAGTTTAGGTAGGTATCTGAAAACCAAGTCCTTCCCTTGCAGCCAAGAGTGAAATCAGAACCGGCAGGTGCTGTCACGTGGACTGACTCTGTTTCTTGGAGAACTGCAAGAAGACCGCGGGCGGTGTTCTGCATCTCGGCGTGTTCATCTTGAGTCAAGGAGAGTGCCCCCTCGGTCAGCATATCCATGGTTATGCCTGGACAATGTCCTAGTCTTGCACGACCTTTCCTTGTTTCAAGTTTTATAATACTGATTCTGAACGGGGTTTCCTGTGCAATCCCTCGTAGTGTGTTGATGAAGATATCAGGCTGATGCAGAGAGTTGATCATCTCCACAAGTTCGGGCGGAGGAGATTTTCTATACTCATTCTCCTTAGTATGTAGGACAAGCATTCTTGTCCAGAGACCTAGTCGCAGTGCCCCTTCTGCAAAGACGGCACCGACTTCTCTTCTAACATCATCCGTCACAATTAGGATTGACTCACCCTGACGTGCTTCCAAGACGGACTCAAGTGCATTCGCAGCTGCTTGTTGGGGATCCAAATCGAATCACTCCTGTGCAAGACTGGGAAAGCATCTGTTTTAGACTCTTCTCATATGGGCGACAAGTAGAAGGGAGCGGAGGATGGGTCCATCTATCACTCAGTAGATGCAGACTATTTGTTGTTCTGCATTACCTGATGACTACTATTCACTGCTCAATCCGGACACCATGCTTACGATGTTACGAATCCTGAGCATCTCCATTCCCGGCTTAGCGTAGGCGGCAGTCATGCTTCTTGCCGCCTCCTTTGGTATTCCTGCACTTAGGAGGCTGTTGTGGAACGATTGCGCGCCCTTTTTCACGATTTGTCTGCAACCTCTAAGCGAGAAGTACAGCTTAGCAAAGAGCTTAGTGCCATTCGTCATAGAAACCCAAATGATGGACCCGATACTTCGAGCCATCATTCTTCATCATCAGACTCCTCGTCATCATCGTCGAAGTCTACACTTGCTTTGCGCGCCTTGCCTTTCTCTTTAGAACTGATTTCGCTGGTTGCCACACTCATGATTTTTTCGAAATCTAGGCCACTAACAAACTTCTTGGTCATTTCTAGGGCCGCGGATTCTGGGATTCCTTCCTCAATCAGTTTTGTGTAGAATTGACCGACTGCTGCGCCCATGTTACCAGCAGCTTCTGGACTATACACGCTGTTAATTATCCCGCTGATCATCTTTGGAATTGATTCGTTGAGTGCGCCGAACAACTCCGGGAGGGCTTTTGCAATCTCACGGATTTCCTCCGCATCTTCAGCCCCCTTTGGTTTCCGTTCTTTCCTTTCATTACTATCATTTGATTCGCTCATTGGCTTTGTCACTACTATATTATACAAGTGGTCACCGAATATAGGTAATGTGGCAAAAGGTGACCAGTGCCAATGAACAGGGTTTCATCGACTACGTGAGAAATCTCTTTGCGATCTCATAGTACGCCTTGGTGGTGAAATCGATAGTACCGAGGGGTATTCTCTCATTATCTCCATGGAAGAGGCCCTGAATTGTCTGAAGGTCGAGCGTTCCGTCTGATAGAGCAAATCCGTATGCCTGAGTCCCAAATGCTTTCCTGAATAGGCGTGCATCTGTTCCTCCCGTTGTCATCAGGGGAACCAGTTCGATGTCAGGTCCTCTGAGTTCTTTGGCCACTTCGTCCATTGTTTCAACAAGTGGGCTCCTGATGTTGCTGGAGGTTCCCGGAAAGCTATCCCCGCCCTGTTCTTTTGGAATTAGACTAATCTCTGCTTCACGAGCGAGGCTCCCCAGAGCCTTCTTAACGTGTTCAAAAGCATCCTCAACGGTTTGTCCGGGAAGAAGGCGGATGTCTACATCAAGTACGGCCTCGCCTGGGATAATGTTCACCTTGGTGCCTCCCACTAGAATGTTGGGTGAGATTGTCATCTGTGTCAGAGCATGCAAGAATTTGGTCATGCCTAGGTTCTGCTTACTATACGCTTCAAGGACTCTAGGAAGCGTTATT
>CAYPUO010000225.1:0-5694 GCA_964413775.1 uncultured archaeon | reverse complement strand
TCTTGAGGGTGCTGCTAAGATTCTCGACCGAATGTCTTAGACTTCTGATACAGCTAAAACGGGCAAGTGTACTTGAAAAGAGTGGGCACGCGCCACTATTCACTGAGAGCACGGCTTCTGTAGAGCAGTGTGGTGGATAGACCCCTTGTTTGACTAGCTTACCTAAAGGCGAATGTATGGCAAGCGGCATTAGAAATGAACGGTCGTTAGGGCATCAGGAACGAAAGAGCTCACATGTTCATGGTTCTGTTTATGCAAAAGCTTTAATCAGGTTCGTACGAAATCTGGTTGAGGGATATGTGACTTTGTTACAAGAGAGTACACAATTCATGTTTATCAGCATACCATCGCTCCTCGCAATCGGCTTTATAGCAGCCTTGGTTCTCTATCTCCTTGGTCAGCGCAAAGCAGGCATCATCCTGTTTGGACTGATGATAATCGTAACGCCTCTGTTGTGGTACGGTTCTTTTGCTATGCATGGCAGTATTGTGATGACTATCGCTGATATTCTCATTTTGAGCCTTCTCAGTTCTATTGGGGGCATCATAATAGGCGTGGGCCTGCAATATGAATCAGGTCCCAGACAAGGCGCTTAACTCTCAGTCATTGGTTAGCTCTGCCATACTAAAACCGATGGGCATAGGCTCTTAATTGACTCTTTCTCTCATCTGACATAGAGAGGATTGATGTCTGCTATGAGGCCACGCTGGCTATGACTCGTCACCACACTGGGGGACTAAGTTGTTGGCTGGATGATTAGTCCCTCATTGGTGACAAAGACATCATTTGCTACTCGAAAGATGAACTTGACACTCTCGGGAATCCACATGCTCTTTTCCTTATCGAAGAACGCGTCCGAAGCGCTGGCTGCCTTCACTTCTCCAATGAATAGTGTAAAGCCTCCTACTTCGACTTCTTTTGTAACCTCGCACTCGAAGGTAGCTATTGCTTCGTCAATAGAGATAGCATTCTTGTCAGAGTTTCCCTCCGAGGTTGTTAGACCGGCCTCAGATAGTTTATCTTCAAATTTCCGACCTGTATGGCTTCCGAGCCACCAGACCTTATCCAGCTCCTCCGCCGGCAGTATGTTGACCGAAAAAACTCCTGCTTGTTTGATAATATCGTGAGTCTTCTTATGTTGGGATATTACTACGCCGTAAGTTGGTGGTTTCACTGAAATGGGTGTTGTCCAGTCCACAGCCATCGCACTCTCTGTGTTGCTCGTAGGGTCCCTCGCAGTCACAACGAATGTAGGACGAGGTCCCGACATTCCAATGAATGCGTTCTTTTTGCAGCCAGACTTTTTCAACGTAATCAGGATATTAACTATATTTAATTCGCACTTAAGTATTTGGATACCTGCTCTGCTATCCGTTGCATCAGGCTTAAGTGTCGCCTACAACAAGCCGTTCGACGACTATATTCTCATCTTTGACTCCAAGTTCTCTCAGCGTCTTCCTCAAGTCAAGAACAAAGGGATCTGGACCGCAGACGTAGAAATACTGACTGAAGTCTTTGATATGTTTCTGGACCATCGCCTTGCTTATCCTGCCATTCTCATACCCGTCCAACTTCTCTCGGCTTAGAGTCAGTATCAGATTGTCTCCAAATATCTCCCGGAGCTCTTCTTCGAGGATGACATCTTCGGCCTTCTTGTTGGAGAAAATGAGAGTGTTGTCTGAAGCCTCCTTGTCCATGTGGAGTTGTCTGAAAATAGCAATGAATGGAGTGATTCCTGTCCCCGCAGCAAGGAAGACTCCCTTTCCCTTGTATCGTATGGTGCCAAAAGGCTCGTGGAGCACCAGACCATCTCCCGTTCCAAGACTGTGGAGTTTCTTCGATACGCTGTTATGTTCAGGATAGACCTTGATAATGAATTCAAGAGTAGGGTCACTATTCAAGGATGTGAAGCAATACATTTCAGACCGCTTTTCCCATCCAGATTCCTCTGGGGCAATCAGATTTGCCTGTCCTGGAACAAAGTCAAACCCTGTTGGTTTTTCGACGATAAATCGTTTAACGTCATGTGTTACGAATTCCGTCTTCAGGATCTTTGCTCGCCTCGGATGTTCTTCTGTGGGCTCCCAGACAATTTTCGATTCTTTTGCCATCGTTATTCTCGCCACCGATTCTCGTGAGTGTAATCTTATCCTTGTAGCATTAACTATAATAAACGCATCTAAAGATTTCCGATAATGGCAGCTGGCATCTTGCCACACCAAAATGTGTATATCAACTAAATCGTTAACTATAGTGAATCATGCAGAGGCACCTACAATGAAGGTTGTTGCAACAATCACATCGTTATCTAGGGACGAAATAAGAGATCGCGCACTGGAGTTCTTCAATGGGCGATTTGACCTACATCTTCAGAGTGGGATTTCTGATTGCTGCATTACTTTCGGTAATGATATAGGATTTGTAACAATAGAGATAACCGAGAATGGGGCCGTAAGAGAGGTCACGGTCAGGTCTCGCGAGTGGGAGCATCAGGCACAGGAATTCCTGAAAATCCTCTGATTCGTTTCGCAGCATCTTGCGACAAGAATGCGATTTAGGAGAGGACTATACAGGTGGAAAGCAAGCTCAATGACTTTGATGTGGCAATAATCGGTGGTGGTCCTGCAGGTCTGTCTGCAGGGATAATATCTGCATACAAAGGGCTGAAGACTGCAATATTCGAAGGTGGGACATGGGGTGGACTCCTGTCAACCATCTATCCCTACAAGTATATCTACAATTATCCTGGTGTTCCAAAGATAATAGCCTCTCATCTTGTTTCTGAGTGGGTCAGACAGAGTGCAGATTTGAATGCGTATCTGATCCCTGAACGTGTCACTTCAATCACAAAAGATAGAGCACTGACAACCACCGAGGGCGATTACCATGCCAGAGTAGTGATTATCTCTACAGGAATGCGACCCAATCTGCTAGGAGTCCCCGGCGAATTTGAGTTTTCACGAAAAGGTCGGGGCGTCTATCCCTATGTGGTGGAGCCTGCCTTCTTTCGTGACAAGAGAGTTCTAGTAGTAGGTGGTGGTGATACTGCTCTGGATGCAGTTGTTGATGCCCACTCAGTCACCAATCAGATATGGCTTGCACACAGGCGGGACGAGCTGAGGGCAGCTGAAACCACAGTGGAGAAGGTACTAGATGAGAAGATGGCAACCATTCTCTACAACAGCGAACTTGTCGAAATTGGTGGCGACGCGGAAGTATCTTGGGCAACACTCAAAGACAGCAAGTCTGGAGAGGTCCAGAAGCTCAATGTTGACCGAGTGATTATCGCAGTGGGTCTTGTTCCTAACACGGATATCTTTTCTGAAATTGGCTTGGAAATGAACGGGAAGTTCATACGAACGGACAGCGAGATGCGGACTAGTGTTGAGGGTATCTTTGCTGCTGGCGATATTGTATCTGTCTACCAGCTAGCCACAATCGCGGCAGCTCAGGGTGCACTAGCCGCGCATAATGCATACAAGTACATCAGAAAACCCTACTGGGCATAGATGTTCGGGTGCTACGTTTTGCGCGCTCACCTTTTTGTGGTACGACCAATACGGCACATGCGATGATGCAACCGAGGAAACACATACGGTCAGACAATGGTTCTCGTTGCGCATCTACTGGACATCTTGATGTGCTAGTAGAATCCATCTGAATTCCGGCCCTGTGTAGAAAGTCGGTGAGTGCTCATTCATGATGGGCTCTATGGTCATGTTGTACAGTCGGGATCTGAAACTATTGGTATCTGAGCAGTCAGATGGTCTGCGAATGGACCGAGATACCACTTTTCACACAGAGCCCTGAATTCCATAAGAGTAATATAGGGCACCAAGTCGATATGCAAAGCAAAACATAACGGTGATAGAAATGCGAAAGGAACAGAAGATTATCGCAGCTATTGTTGTCATTGGAGTAGTAATCGGATCCACTGGCATTATAGTCTATCTTAATCAGACTGGCGGGAAGGAGACCCTTGTAATCTCTACGACAACGAGTCTCTATGACACCGGTCTCCTCGACACGATAAAAGAAACATACGAGTCAGTAAACACCCATGTCATCCTTGCATTCATTTCTCATGGGACCGGAATTGCCCTTGAGGAAGCAAGAAATGGCGATGCGGATATGATACTAGTGCACTCGCCATCCCAGGAGTATCCATTTATGAATGCCAGCTACGGGGTGAACAGGAAGATATTCGCTTACAACTTCTTCACAATTGTGGGCCCCGCAGATGACCCAGCAGGAATCAACGGGACCACTCCGACGGTAGCTCTTCAGAAGATCCTCCAATATGGGCGTCTCCATAACACGACCATATGGGTCAGTAGGGATGACCTTTCCGGCACCAACACCAAGGAGAAAAGCCTCTGGAGTCAGGCGGGGTACAACTACACCGAAATCCATGATGAGGCGTGGTTCGTTTCATCTGGGTCAGGAATGGGAACCACATTGAACATGGCCAATCAGCTGAATCTGTACACACTCTCAGACATTGGAACATATCTGAAGTACTTCTCAGGTGGGCTTATCTCACTCAAGCAGTTGATAGCAGAGGGACAGAATCTCCTGAATGTCTACAGTGCAATTGCAGTGAACAGCACGACTGTTTCAAGTGTGAAGTTCCAGGCCTCCATGGAATTCATCCAGTGGATTGTATCATCATCAGCGCAAGACTTGATTGCCAACTACGGCGTTGCAGACTATGGTCAGCCCCTGTTCTTTCCTGCAGTCAGTATAGTTCAGAGCGGACAGCCTACTCAGATTTACCAGTGGATTCGATCATATGCCTTCTACAACTATGATGGAACCCTCTACGAGTGCCCTCCTGCGTGGCGAGTAGGCAACTATGGACTATATCCCTAGACTGATGGGAGGTGCCCAGAGTGACCCTAGAGAGCGAGATTGTTGAGATTACACTCAGAGCACTATCAATCTCTGGACTTGCGTCACTGATTGTGACAGGAGTTGGGCTTCCAATTGGCGTGTATATAGGTCTACATGGCTTTCGAGGACGGAACACCCTTGTCGGTGTACTGCGATCACTTATGAGCATGCCAACGGTTGCCCTCGGGTTGATTCTGTATCTCATATTCTCTCAGTCTGGCCCTCTAGGGTTCTTTCAGCTTCTCTATACACCAACAGCATTGGTCATTGGTGAGTCCATTCTGATTTTTCCATTCATGGTCACAATCACATCAGAGACCATTGAAAATGTTGACCCATCGATAGGGGAGCTCTCTCGGACTTTAGGGGCAAATGAACGGGCCGCTGCTGCATCCGTCTTGAGGGAATCCTTGGGCGGAGTTGCACTGGCAGTTTCCGCGAGCTTCAGCAGAGCGATATCTGAGCTTGGTGTCGCTCTAATGGTAGGAGGAAACATCAGCGGCCTCACACGAGTCCTGACAACGGCAATCGCATTGGAAACAACCCGTGGAGAGATTGCTCTCGGTATTGGGCTTACAGTTGTCCTCATTGTAATAATGATTACATTCAATCTCCTGCTGAATCAAGCGGAGAAACGGATAAAGTGGTGGCTATGGGAGTAATCGAGCTTCAGGATGTCAGTGTTCGGTTTGGTGATGTCCATGCGCTCAATCAGTCGAACATCAGTATTGAAGAGGGTGATATGTGCTCCATTATAGGGCCAAATGGCGCTGGCAAGACAACAGCTCTGAGAGTCATGGC
>CAYPUO010000224.1:0-5720 GCA_964413775.1 uncultured archaeon | reverse complement strand
GTGTGGAGGCTAAACATTGATCGGCGAAGGCGAGATCTCAGAAGTAGAACTGCTGGCGACCATGGATCGCTACTTGGCCGCAGGTTGTCATATTGGAACCCAAGTGAAGACCCAGGACATGGAGCCTTTTGTGTATAGGCAGAGACCCATCGGTCTCTATGTATTGGATGTCAGAAAGACCGATGAGCGGATCAGGACTGCTGCCAAGTTCATTTCCAGAATAAATCCCGACAAGATTGTCGTAATTTCTGGCCGTGTCTATGGTAAACGTCCGGTTCAGGCATTCGCCACATACATCGGAGCTCATGCTTTCACTGACAGATTTGTACCCGGTACGCTCACGAACCCAAATATTGCAGGGCCCCGGGTGTATATAGAGCCTGAACTCGTGATTCTCACAGACCCAAGGACCGACCAGCAAGCACTCTCAGAGGCTGGGAGGATTGGCGTGCCCGTCGTTGCTTTATGCGACACGGACAATACAACAGCTCATGTTGATCTAGTCATTCCCAGCAATAATCGTGGAAGAAAAGCGCTAGCTCTCATATACTTCCTATTGGCGCGACAAGTCCTCAGGGAGAGAGGTGAGATAGCTCCTGACGGAGAGTCTGCTTTTACAGCTGATGACTTCGAACCCGGGGGTCAACACAGCTACTAATCAGTCTGGAGAAGGGAGAGCACGAACTCCTCTCTTCTTCTCTTTATTCTTGTTTATCGTTTCATCTGGTTGCTCTACTGCTGACCAGTCCGTTAGACCACCGTTATTGATACCAGACTTCTTTTGGTTCCGACGCTTCGGTATTACTGATGCGAGAACTTGGAAACGCATCCATACCGTCACTTGATTGCATGGAGAATAACTGCTGCTGTGCCAGCAGGACCAATATCGACTCTAGCATCAAGGCTGACACACTCGCCCATGTCCATCTCTTTTCTTGAGAAAGAACTAGTACTGCCCGAAAGGACGATTGCAGTCTTCTCGCCTGCTACAACCCTTCGTTTCAGATCGGTGAGGTCGAGTCTTTCCTTTGTCAACACTGGAGATGCCACTAGTATCGGTCTGTCCACCTCTAGGAACTCCAACACATCTGTGATATCTGGCATGACTATGAAGTTCTTCTTCATCTTCATAGCAAGCTTATTCGCATCAGGGACTCCATTCTGTGCAGCCGAGCCTTCAGCTCGTGATACGATGTAGTTCTGAAAATCAAGACCATAGACAACCTGGGCAGTGTCCACTACCTTGGAAACAGAGTGTACGTTATGCAGCACAATAAACAGATTACTCAATGCTTGACTTGACCTCCTTGGTGATTAGTCGCGATATCAATGGCGGGACCGACTCACCCACCTGATTATACTGACTCTGCATTGGACCCTTAAAGATAAAATCATCGGGGTATGACATAAGACGGGCATGCTCCCTGACCGTCAGTAGACGGTCCTCATAGGGATGTATATACCTTGACAGCCCAATGATAGAGGTAGCATACCTGTCCGGGTACAGCCGGACCCAGTTGGGCATGGCCTTCTTACGTGACCCCTTGAAATGCCGAGCGCCTCTCCCCCAAGATGTCTTTCGTATCAGTTTAAGCTTGTCAGGGCTCACAGTATTGTAGACATGGTTAGGTACTTGTTCAGGGCAGGAGAGCAGGGCATCTAGGCCGAGGGAGGGGAGGTCTCCAATTGACTCCATGACTGTCGGAGGTGCTCGCCTTTGAAGATTGAACTTGACATTACTCATGAAGAGCCTTAGCCTCTTGGAGGGACATCCATACTGGTGGGATCTGACTAAGTTGAAATAGACACCCTCAAGTCCGACCCGTCTGAACTCTCTAAGCGCAATATGCTTCCCTTCACCTCTCATCAGAGCCGCAACATTTTCGATAACAAAAGCTTGTGGAGATAGATCGCTGATCAGCCTGATGCTGTCAAGCAAGAGCCTTGCAGTACCTGTGCCATATATGCGCTCGGCCGCTGGCGTACTGCTGTCTGGATTTGCTAGGCTGAACTCCTCACACGGAGGAGAGGCAATGATGATGTCAGGGGGGCCGCCAAGGATATCAAGCACCTCGTTTGCATGTAGAGTGCTGATATCCCTCTGCAGCACAATAGCATCAGGAAAATTGAAGGCAAACGTTTCCAGAGGATATTGGTCGATCTCCACAGCGAGGTGGGTTCCTTGAAAGGCTCCACTGAACCCGAGTGAGAACCCTCCGGCACCTGAGAACAAGTCCAATATCCTGTACTTCATCAGACCATCACACAATCAAGTCTGCCTACTGTCTGGGCTTGCTCTTTATCAAATGTCCCGTATGGCAACTCCAAACCGCAATATAGGACAGAGTTAACGTTTTGCCGACGGAAGAGTTCAAAAGCACCGACTAGATACGGGCCTTGACGCACTAGACTGAGTGTGATACCATGGGTATTGGAGCAGGCTACGGCAAGAGTATCCTATTTGGCGAGCATTTCGTTGTCTATGGATTGCCATCACTGGCTGCAGGAATTGGCTCTGAAACAACAGCAAAGGTCACTAGAACGACCCAGCCAGGATGGACAATAGACGACAAGAGATCCGAAGTCCCGGGATACAAAGAGAAGAAGACTGACGAACAGAAAGATTCCATAAACAATGTACTGCGGTACTCAGGTGTGGATGTAAAGAACCAAGGGATACACATTGAACTCGGCGGCGATCTCATCTGTGCATCCGGTATTGGTGCAAGTGCTGCTAGCTGTGTGGCATTGGCTAGAGCAGTCAATGATGAGTTTAAGCTTGGCCTAGATGATGTCAAGATAAATGAGGCGGCTTTCGAGGGAGAGAAAGGCTACCACGGGACACCATCAGGAATCGACAACACCGCATCCACCTTTGGAGGACTCGTGTGGTACGTTAGAGATGTTACTGGCGGACCGCCCACGTTCAATCCTATCAAATTAGATAAGTCGGTGAACCTCGTTGTCGCGGCAACAGGGATAACCGCAAGCACAACTGAGGTTGTCGGCGATGTCAGAAAGAAGAAAGAGGCTGATCCAGCGTGGTTCGAAGGAATAGCTCAAGAATATGATGCTCTGGTCAACAACGCTCTCAAAGCCTTGAAGGACTATGACATCTCAAGTGTAGGGAAGATGATGGACAGGAACCATGCATTACTCCAAGATCTCACGGTTTCATGTAACGAACTTGACAGCCTCGTTGATATCGCAAGAGATATGGGAGCTCTTGGGGCAAAGATGACAGGTACCGGAAGAGGTGGTAATATGATAGCCATCACCCCCGACGAAACGTCACGGGATAGTGTTGCAAAGGCCCTAGAGAAAGGCGGAGCGTCGTTTGTAATCAAGACTTCATTTGGAAAGTAATAGGAGGCTTAGTGATGATACTTGAAGACTATGTGAAAGTACTTGCTCAGAGAGGCAACCTGACCACGGTAAAGAAGGAGATATCGAAGGAGTACGAGATTGCAGGAGTACTGAAGGAACTCGAGCCTACTCCTGTCCTTTTTGAGCGCGTAAAGGAATCCGAGTTTCGGGTTGCAGGAAATCTCTTCTGCACCAAGAACCAGATTGCAGAATACTTCGGGATACAGACAGAACAGATTATACCAACTCTGGCCAGTGCAATTGAAAACCGAAGTCAACCTGCAGAAACAACCAGTGCGCCATGTCAAGAAGTGGTGGAAAGCTCTGTGGACCTTGACAAACTGCCAATCCTCCTCCACAACAAGGTTGATGGTGGTCCATACATCTCTTCTGCAGTTGTCGTTTCCTCAGACCCTGAGTTCGGTCAGAACTTGGACTTTCATCGCGCCATGCAGATTGAGAAGGACAAGATGGCTGCACGTGTTGTCAGTGGCCGGGACTTCGACAAGTTCCTAAAGAAGAACCAAGAGGTTGACGTCGCTTTCTGCATAGGCAACACTCCTGATGTCCTTGTCGCAGCAGCCACCTCTGTAGAGACAGGTGTTAATGAGCTCGAAATTGCCAATGCATTGAAACCAATCAAGGTGACAAAGGCTATGACTACAGACCTGATGATCCCCGCCGAAGCCGAGTTCATCCTTGAGGGACGGATGTATCTGGAGGAACGCCATGCAGAGGGACCATTCATCGACTTGACCGAAACTGTCGATGTGGTCAGACAAGAGCCTGTCTTTGAGGTCAAGAAGATCACGCATAGAAAATCAGCAATCTGGCAGGGTCTCTTGCCTGGCAGGTCAGAGCACAAGGTCCTCATGGGTATGCCACGCGAACCCACTGTCTTCAAGAAGATCAAGGAGAAAGGCGTAGATGTCCTTGATGTCAACATCACTCCCGGAGGCGCCAGCTGGCTGCACGTCGCAGTCAAGATAAGAAAGAAGAATGACGATGATGGGTTGAAGGCGATTGAAGGAGCATTTGCGGGCCATAGGAGTGCAAAACATGTATGGGTATACGATGATGATATCGACATCTACAATGAACAGGAGCGCGAATGGGCCTTAGCGACTAGGTTCCAAGCAGACGAAAACATCTTGATTAAGGATAGAGAGCCAGGGTCAAGTCTGGACCCAAGTGCCGAGCCAGGAACAAAAATGACAACGAAGGTCGGCTTTGACTGTACAAAGCCACTGGAATCCACAGGCAAGAGTTTTGATAAGGCGCAGTTCCCCAGTGTCGACCTTAGCAAGTTCATGGGGTGAAACTAATGGGACTTCATCTAACGGCTGAAGAGAAAGAGATGCTAGAGGGTAAGCATGGCAAAGCAACCAAGAAAGCGATGGCCCTCATAGTCAACCTGGGGGAGATCTACGGTGCGGAACGCCTCATTCCCATCTCAAGTGTCCAGATTGCAGGGGTTTCCTACCACAACCTAGGAGAAGCTGGTCTGGGATACTTGGCAGATATGGCTGTCGATGGCAAGGTCAGAGTACTCACTACACTCAATCCCGCAGGTATGGACCTGGAAGAATGGAAAAAGCATGGTATCGATGAGGACTTTGCAGTAAACCAACAGAGAGTTGTGGATGCTTTTGCACGGATGGGAGTCATTACAACTTGTACATGTACGCCCTACTTGATTGGAAACCTCCCACACTTTGGAGAACATATTGCATGGGCCGAGTCTTCTGCTGTATGCTTCGCAAACTCAGTGATCGGAGCTCGAACAAACAGGGAGGGCGGTCCGAGTGCACTCGCAGCAGCGCTTACCGGCCGGACTGCAGAGTACGACCTTCACCTAGACAAGAACAGAATGGCACAGGTGAAGTACGAGGTCAAGGCAGACCTGAAGAACACAGATGACTTTGGGTTGCTGGGGCATGTCATTGGAGAACGCACCAGGACGTCCATTCCGTATATCACGGGGATATCTCATGCTACCACCGAGGACCTAAAGTCCTTCTGTGCATCTGCGGCAACCTATGGAGGACTTGGCCTTTTCCATATGGAAGGCATTACTCCTAACAGGACGACCATCCCTGACGAGATTGAGGTCGTCACGCAAGAAGACTTGGATAAGGCCAGAAGCACTCTGGATGATGAGGGTGTTGAGATTGATTTCATCAGTATTGGTTGCCCACATGCTAGTATCCAGGAAATTGCTGAGATTGCCAAGATGCTGAATGGCAAGAGTGTGGCAGACGGAAAGACTGTGTGGATTACGACTGCCCGACCTACAAAGGACCTTGCTAGGAAGATGGGATACTATGACACCATAGAGAATGCAGGAGCATATC
>CAYPUO010000223.1:0-5738 GCA_964413775.1 uncultured archaeon | reverse complement strand
ATCCTCGACCATCAGATTGAGCTCTTCGACCAGAGCACTGGTCACTTGGTGGCCTGGGTAAAGGCAAATCTGTCAAGCACAGTCAATACTGTGCTGACCATGTACTATGGGAATCCCCAAATCGCTTCTCAGGAACACACGCCGGAAACTTGGAGTTCTTCATACGCGGCTGTTTGGCATCTCAATGAGCCAGCAACAGACGAACAGACTTCTGCCATTTTCTACGACTCGACATCAGGCGGCTACGATGGCACGCAGAGCGGGAATGCTCAGACAACTGGGAAGATTGGATATGGTCAGGCCTTTGATGGCACAAACGATTTCATCAATGTTACTAGCTCAGAGGGTCTCAATCCCACCGGGAGCATATCAATCTCTGGATGGTTCAGACTTAACACGGCCTTTACCAGCACGACATCAACTTCTCAGATAATCATGGAGAAATACTTGAGCGGCGATGACGATATGCACATAGCCTTGATGGGAACCGACTACGGATTTCCAGGCAGCGCCACTGCTGGCTCTCTTGTATTCAAGGTTGAGAATGGCGCTCAACGGATGTACAAGTGGACTAGTACGACTTCTTGGAGTGCTAATACATGGTACTACTTCACTGTAGTTATGGATACCACAAATGCACTGAATAACAAGATCTATATCAACGGCAACGATGTAACATCTGCATCCCATTCGGGAACCGGTTATGCTGCAAGCATGAGTTATGTTGGCGGCTGGGGTATTGGAGGAGGGATTGCCGACTCGCAGTTTCCAGGTTCTCCCCCGCAGGCCTATTTCAATGGACGACTTGACGAGTTCGAAGTGTCCACAGCCATCAGATCTTCTGGCTGGATTCAGACAGAATATGTGAACGAACTCACACCAAGTTCATTCTACTCTGTAGGTTCTGAGAGTTCAAGGACCAATGTCAACCTCTCTGTGAAGAAGACACTTGACTCAACTGCAAGTGCTGGCCTGTGGACAGTATCTGCCAAGTACAATGACTCCGGTTCTTCCGTCAGTTACCGGGTTGGATACTACCAACGCAACTTCATTGTTCGGCACAGCTCAACTCTTACTCTTGATTCCCCCGGGGACGCAATTGGTGATGGGATTTCAGCACGAGTTGCTGGAGACCTGCTATATGTTGAAGTCAATCTCACAGATGATGTGACGACCGATGGCATTGCAGGGTCGTCTGTAACAATGAACTGGACTGTGTCTGGCTCTCAAACAGTTAAGGCACTTGATGACCTTGGCAGCGGTCGATATGGTCTTGCGTTAAACACTTCTGACCTTGCTACCTTTGGGAGATGGCAAATAGACCTTCAATCATCGGATTCCTACTATACCGGTGCTTCAACGTCCTTCTATCTTGACCTATATCACAATACAGTCCTGACGTATGAAGACGTATCTACAACTCCCGTAGGTTATGATTTCACTGCGGTCCTTGTCTATCGCGATGCATTTGACGGCTCTCCAATTTCTGGCGCCACAATCACCTTTGCCAATGGAACCGCGGTCAACCCGAACTCACAATCGAGTGGTCGCTACAATATATCAGTTTCATCGTCTGGCTTAAGCTTGGGCAAGCACTGGTTTATTTTCAATGCAACAAAGAGTTCGAGTTATTACACGGAAGCTAGCACGAATGTCACTTTCACACTCAGAGCGCATTACACTTCTGTATCGGTGCAAGGTGACCTTGTCACACCCTACGGTCAGGACACATCACTAACAGTTGTTCTCGTTGACTTGGATACTGGCACTAGTGTTAGTGCGTCCGATGTTGCATCCTTTTCGCTAGCGTCATCCTATGGAACTCAACCGGATGGCGCTGCAGACTATTCGGTTCTACTTGCAACGAGCTCATGGTCCATAGGTACGACGGTAGTCACCCTGTCTGTCACAATGTCAAACTCCAATTACAGGGCTCCGGCTGATTATGCATTTGATGTCCAGATACGACCTCACTACACTTCAGTATCGGTGACAGGAGTTCTAACTCAGCCGTATGGCAACAACACAGATGTCACTGTAGTGCTCACGGATTTGGATACTGGTGCACTTGTTGACATCAGTAACGTCGCTTCATTCTCCTTTGCATCTTCGTATGGCACGCAGCCAGACGGTGCCTCGGACTTCAATGTGACGCTTACTACGACCACTTGGGCAGTAGGAACCACAGTGGTTACTCTGTCAGTAACGATGGCCAGTTCCAATTACGCCGCCCCGTCTTCGTATAAGTTCAATGTGGTAATTCGAAAGGACTCTACAGTCATCTATAATGAACCATCGGACTTGATCTTTCCAAACGGCGATGACTTTGTAATCGTCCTGCATGTCAATGTAAGTGAGCCTGGTATCAACTATGGAAGCAACATAACAGGATTAACTCAGGCTCAGTTTGTGGTCACAAATGGAACATTCTCCTATCCAAAGACTATTACCCCACTATCTTACGGGCGCTATAATCTCACAATATCCAGCACATACTTCACGCAGGGAACGTTTACTATAACTGTCACTGTGAATCCATCGGGCACTCCCTATGCAAGTTCGTTTGTTGTCATTACATTCACCTATCGTCCAGCGAGGAGCTTCCTGTCATCAGCCAACTATCCTCAGGTAACGACGCCCTATGGAATAGACATCACGATCAGTCTCAATTACACTGATGTTGATAGGAGTCTTCCTATCGCGGGTGCCACTATCGTTGCTCAAGGTATCACATTCTACGATCAGAAACCTGTATGTGGACTCTATCAGGTAACATTGAATGTGACAGGGTTCACAAAAGGAAACCACGTGTTTACTATCAACGCCTCTGCTCCAGACTATGAGTCGAAGTCGCTTACCTTCACTCTCACAATCAGAATTGCGTACACGTACGCAACTCCTACTGTGGGGGCACTCAGCATCCCTCTCGGAAATGACCCGGTGTTCTATGTAGTCTACTGGGATACCGACAGTGATGTCTCGATTGCTGATGCATTGGCAACCAGTGATTGGTCTGGTTCACTTGCACCAAACATCACATATGAAGCAGCTAATCAGCGGTATCGCGTTGAGTTCAGGACCAATAACAGTGATATGCTCCAAGCGAACACAGTGGTCACATTCAACTTCTCCAAGGGTGCCAACTACCAGTTTGGCATCTTTACAGTATCCGTAACGATACGGACCCATAACACTGATTTTCGGCTTGTGAGTGCTGTGCAGCCTACTAGTTACAATGGTATAGTGAATATCTCAGTCTACTACGGTGATCTCGATAACAACGTCGGTGTCACTCCGATAACGAACATTAGTGCCAATGTTGTCAACGCCACAGGACCCGTCAGCTTTACTTTGATCGATGACCCGCAAGGAGATGGATACTACATCTTACAGGTAAGCGCAGCGCAGTTTACTACTCTCGGCACTCAGACCTTCAATGTCACTTTCAGTTGGATTGGCGCATCGGTAAAGTATCAGACCAAGTGGCTCATAGCAACTGCGAACATAGTCGGAGAAGATTCTCAGTTCACGCTCATGGTTGCGTCGGAGCCCACTGCGTATCTCGGAAATATGAGCTACATCTTCTTCTATGGCGACCTAGCAGGTCAGGGTATCACCAACTCGAGCTACGGAGGTGGACATGTACATGTTTCCGTGAATTTCCAGGGTACTTCAGTAGACCTTTCACAGGTTGATATTCTAGAAGTTGACAGTGTTGGGCAGCCTGGCAATTACTCGATATCGTTCAATTCGACCATCTTTGGTAAGATTGGACTTGTGTACATGAATGTCTACATAAACTGGACCGAAAAAGTTGCGCCTTATTACACCAATAGATATGATGTCATCTCTGTTCGGGTCCTCGCAAGAGATACGCTGCTCTCAATAACTCCTCCCTCGCCCACATCATACGGCGAGAATGCTACGTTTTCGTTCACCTACGATGATGTGACAGGAGGAAGCACCAGTCCAATAGGCACCAGTTCCAGTCTTGCAATAACACTTAGTCCTCTAGACTTTTCGATGTCCTATGAAGCCATTTCGAGGACATTTACAATATCATTTAATACAAGTCAGTTTGGATCGCCTCTCGGCCAGAAGAGCTTCACTCTCAATGTGGTCTGGGTCGGTGCTCCGTTCTATTCCAATCGGACGGGGCGAACCATCTTCATTACAGTAATTGCCAGACAGACAGTCTTAGACTATCAGTCTCCAGCACCTACCCAGTACTTGGACAACGTCAGCTTTACTGTTACTTGGACGGATGTCACGGGGGCCGCTACGAAGAATATCACAGGGGCAATACTCTCTCTCTACGATGGTTCAAATCCAGTCGACAGCGGCAAGTATAGCTGGTGGGACAACGGCGATGGCACTTACACGGTCGAGCTGAATACTACATACGAGACAAGCCCGGGGACCTACAGTCTACAGGTCCGTCTGACACATCCTGCCTTCTACTATCTCGATATCTCTGCAACTCGACAGTTTAGCATCAGGTATCGCGTAGTCCTCCTGACGTCAAATCCCATTGGCACAGTCCCTTACAACTCAACCTTAGTGTTTACACTCAACTACCAGGATCTATACACGCTCCAGCCAATTGGAAACGACACATCGCAAGTTGTATTCGAACTACTTAATGGGTCAAGTTGGTATTTCTCAGTCGCTTGGAGTCCAGCCCTCAAAGAATATACTCTGCAAGTTGAGACTTACAACCATCCTGAGCTTGTGATAAACAAGAACTATGTCCTGTTGATTAATATGTCATACACGCAGACATCCCCCTTCTACGGTTCTGATGACGCATACATTAGTTTCCAGTTGAGGGCAAGAGCCTCACAACTGGAACTTCAGCAGGCACCAGACTCGGCGGCATATCTGGAATTTGCTACATTCATGGTATTCTACCGTGACACCGACAGTTCTCAGGGTGTCATAGCGAGCTCTATTGAAGTGTATAAGGGAGCCACTCCTCTTACTCTTGGTACGCAGTACACTGTAACAGACAATGGAGGTGGGTCCTATACAGTTGCTGTTAACACAACTGCATTGGATGGTCTTGGTCTTACTCAGGTGACCGTCTACGCAAACTGGAACCCATCCACACCACCCTATCATGAAAACGCCTCACTTTCATTATCTCTAAGAGTCGTCAAAAGAGATGCAAGTATCCAGGTCATATCTCCTCCATCGCTCACCCGATTCAATGATAATGTATCATTCACCTTTTCCTACATGGACCTGCTCAAAGCTGTGCCCATTACAACCATAACAGTCGGTGACGTGAGTGCCTACGCAGGAGGGGTTCTGCTGTTTCAAGGGCAATACATGCTTTCTGAATCCGCAGGCGTATACACGCTTGAAGTGAACTCCTCCATTTTGAGTCCCACCCTAGTAAGCAATTATAACCTCACTGTCCATGTGAACTGGAACGATTTGCAAGCGCCATACTACACTGATGACTCAACCCTCGTCCGAGTTACCACAACTAACAGACAGATGGCATACTCTCCCAACCCGGTTTCGGACACTGATTTCGGTCTAAATCTCACAATCTCATTCCTTCTGACAGATTCGGGAACTGGGAATCCTATAAGCGGCGCAACAATAGCATTCGACGCTCAGTCAGTCACATTAACTGAAAACGCTGATTTCTGGATTACAGAGGGCTCTGGAGCAACGGCAGGAGTGTATACAGTCGAAGTGGACTCTACATCTCTGGGCAGTCCTGGTAC